>CAMPHP010000092.1 GCA_946885925.1 uncultured Litorilinea sp. | reverse complement strand
TACTATCTTCTGAAACAATATCTGCTCTACCTTACGCTGCCACTCGTACATGTTACGGCAGGAAGCGGCTTGTTTATCGTTAACCAAAAACAGCCTGAAACGCAAGCATGATTGCCTTTTGCATGGCAAAATCTATCAGGCTAAAACGACACAGCCCACGTACAACAAACGATGCATACATAATCCCGCAAATTACCCATGCGACCTACGCCACAAATGACTATGGTGATTAGGACGTGATGAGTACCGCGCGTACCCCAAGTGCCTGCTTGCCTGGGACCAACCGCATCGAAGCAGCACAATAATCTGTTCCAGAGAGGTAATTTATAAATGAATAGGCATTCCTCCGAAAACGTTCTCTCTTGGGCTAATGGTAGATCTACCATTCGATCAAGCAAGATATGCATCGCACTGGTAGCGATTTTGATGTGGGCCGGACTATTGGAGCCTCTACCCGCTCTTGCACAGAACTGCCAGTACTGGGTTGCGCCAAATGGTAACGATGCGAATGCAGGCAGTTCCGCTAGCCCCTGGAAAACGCTCACCCATGCTTCTGAGACAATACCCGACAACAACTGCACCGTGTGGGTCAAAGATGGCCTTTATGTCGGAGAAAACCATCTAGACCGCCGCTTTGAGACCCCCACCACCTTCAAGGCTGCCAACGACTATATGGCTGTCCTTGAATCTGCCGGGATTACCCTCGACATTGATGGTGCGAAGAATATCATCGTTGAAGGGTTTGAGATCCGCCATGCAGGCCCTGGCGCGCTCTATGCCGTGGTGATGTTCGAGAGACAGGATGATCTCTGGGCAGAGTATGTCACCTTGCGTAACAATATTATCCACGACTCCTACAACGACGATTTGATCAAGATCCACAACGGTACCCGCTTTGCCACCATTGAACAGAATATCTTCTATAACCAAGGAACCACCGAACAGCATATTGATGCCAACAGCGTGACCGATGTCGTCATTGAGGGCAACATCTTTTTCAACGATTTTGCTGGCAGCGGACGGCAGGACGCTAATACCTCCAAACACTTTATCATGATCAAAGATAGCAATGACAACACGGACGGGCTGCAAGGGGCCGAGCGCATCGCCGTGCGGCGCAATGTCTTTCTCAACTGGCAAGGGGGGGCGGAGAACTTTGTCAAGACCGGCAATGATGGCAAGCCTTATCATGAAGCCAAAGATGTGCGTATCGAAAACAACCTGATGGTGGGCAATGCAGGCAACCTGATGACTGCGGCACTCGGTGTGCGCGGTGCGAAAAACGTCACCTTTGCCAACAACACCGTCGTCGGCAATTTGCCGGCCAAGTCGTTCGCCTTCCGAGCTGACATCACCGGCGCAAACCCGCTCAACGAAAATATCGCCTTTTACAACAACATCTGGGCAGACCCAACGGGCACCATGGGCTCTGACCTGTCCAACAGCGTGAGCAACAACAAATTCGCAGCGGGCAGTTCGACGCAAACCACCAACTTAATCCTTCGTAACAACCTCTACTGGAATGGAAGCCAACCGATCCCAAATGGCGAGCCGGTCAGCCCGCTAAGTCATGACCCGGCGCGCGTCGTTGCGGATCCGCTGCTCAACTCAAACCACAGTTCAGTCACGCTGCCGCGCTGGAATGGCTCGGCCTTTTCGAGTGGCAACCGCTTTATCAAGCAGGAATTTGTACGCCTTGTCGAAGAATATGGCAGGATCCCTGCCGAAAGTGGCGCAGTTGGCAAAGCTGACCCAACCTTTGCCCCTGCCACTGACATCCTGGGACGTGCGCGCACAGCCTCCCCAGCAATGGGCGCTTATGAAGTCAGCGGGTCAAGTACAGGCGAGACAAACCAAGCACCTTCGGTGAATGCCGGGGCAGACCAGACAATTACCCTGCCAGCATCTGCCACCCTCGACGGCACAGTAACCGACGATGGGCTGCCCAATCCGCCAGGTGCAATCAACACAACATGGAGCCAGGTGAGTGGTCCTGGCACAGTCACCTTTGCCAATGCCACTGCCGTTGATACCACAGCCAGCTTCTCCGCCCCCGGCGCATACATCTTGCGCTTCTCTGCCAACGATGGGGGGACAACAAGCAGCGACGACCTCAGCGTGACGGTCAACCCGGCTGCCACCCCACCACCGGCGACAAGCGACATCATCTATCTCAGTTCCACCATCAACGGCAGTGTACCCGGTGTCGGTTCGTTCGCTGATGAGGATATTCTGGCCTTCAACCCAAACAACAACAGTTGGTCGCTTTACTTCGATGGTTCGGACGTAGGGTTGGGCGGATCGGGTATGGACGTGAATGCATTCACGGTGCTGCCTAATGGCGAGATCCTCCTCAGCATCATTGCCCCCATCTCCTTACCCGGCATTGGCAGCGTAGACGATTCGGATATCGTCAAGTTCGCCCCCACGTCACTGGGCAGTACGACCGCAGGCGCGTATAGCCTCTATTTTGATGGTTCGGATGTGGGGCTGACCACCAACAGTGAAGATGTGGATGCAATCGCCATCACCGCCGATAACCGGCTGGTCATCAGCACAGAGGGTAGCTACAGCGTCTCCGGTCTATCGAACGGGGCCGATGAAGACCTGCTCTTGTTCAACAGCAGCGCCCTTGGCTCCAACACACGAGGGACCTGGGCATTGCACTTTGATGGTTCCGACGCCGATCTGACGAGCAGCGAAGACATCACGGGAGCCTGGATTGCCACCAATGGCGACATCTATCTTACGGCGGGTGGCAACTTTACGGTTGGCAGCGTGAGTGGACAGGCCAGCGACATCTTTCGCTGCACACCTGGTTCGCTCGGCACCAACACGGCATGCGCCTACACCTTCTTCTGGGATGGTGGTACCCAGAACTTCGGCACAGCCGTCATTGACGGGCTGGCATTTGGAACAGCAGGAACGTCTACCCGGTCGGCTGATGGTACGCCGCAAGACAACGCCACTGTGCAAGACGATGCTCAAGACGATGCTATTGATCCGGATGACACGTTGTTTGACGATCTGAATAGCGAAGGGCTGGACAGTATAGGAGCGGAGGAGCAAATTCTTCTGCCATTGATTCAGCGATAGAAAGGGCAAAGCTATATAGAAACTAGACAGCCTGTCATTCCGACGCAGGAGGAATCCCCTTCTGCTCGCGCTGGCACAACCAAGGGGATTCCTCACATTCGTTCGGAATGACAAGGTTATGCTACAGGGTAAAGATACGCCGGAGCAAGCCTACTTCACGGGTTACGGTTGCCAGCAATGTCCGCCTAACTCGCCACGGCAAGCGCACAAAGAGCCTGAGCATAGGCAGTACCAACTGCCGGATCGTTACGGTGTGGGTGAGATATAAGGTGTTGGAGAGATACCCTGCCCAGTCCTTTTGTGGCAGGTCAAAAAACGCCCTGAAAAAAGCGTGGGTCTGGTCATCATCAAAGCTCAACACCATTTGTAGGCCAACAAGATAGAAATAGTGACGGCGCAACCGCTGCACCGGCCATACTGCATTCCATCCCACGCGGGCCAGTTCAGCGGGCAATGCCTCCCCCTTTGAGATGGCGCGGGCCAACGCCTCTGCCACGCGTGGAGCCAGCGTCAACGCTGCACCCACCTGATAGCCAGAGGCGGGATGCACCATACTCGCCGCACCACCAAAGCCCACAACTGCTTGGCGTAGCTCAGGCATAGGCGAATTCATCGGAAAAAGACAACGCTCCACATGCTCACAGGTCAGCACGGCAATGCCCTGCTGTGCCAAACGGCGGTGGAGCCGCGCCGCCAATTCTTCCTCTCCTACAGCCGGTGCGTGGGCCAGCGATGTCTCCTCGACAAAATAGCGCCCATCCCCCAGATCCATTGCATATAAAAAGGTGGGTGGTTTGCTGGCGCGCTCGTGGCGAGTCAAATGCTCAGCGCGAAAATCCATCAGCACCAGCCGCCCAGGGGCAACAGGCGCGCTGGAAAAAGTGCCCACTATGCCATAGGCCGCTTGATAGGCGACAGGATGGGTGGCAGGTTGGCGCGTGACGAAGCGCGGCTTGTGACCGCTGGCGTCAATCACCAGCCGTGCACGCAAAGTAGCGCCTGTCTGCGTCGTCACAACACTCGTCTGTGCATCCGTGGTGATTGATGCGGCGGTTCCTTGCTCCCAGCGTACGCATGAGGCGCGAGCTAGCAAATGCGCTTGCAGCTTGGCATTGTCCAACAAGCCATATGTTCGCCCCAGTGCAATCTCGCGATCCTGCACATAGACCACCACATCTTCCCAGCGGTGACCCAGCAGATGCGCCAACCCTAGCGGGATAAGTTCATCTTCCCAAATGCCATAAGTGTTCGGCCAAGGTGTTGCTGGCGGCACAGGAGCCAGCCCGACCACCTGTAGCCCTTGCGCGCAGAGAGCAGCCGCCATCGCCAATCCTGCTGGCCCAGCACCTATTATCAACACATCGGCACGTTCCGCTTTGCTACTGCTGCTCACCAATACCTAATCTCACCCTTTGCTGCTCAGTTATGCCAAGGCTTCTCAATCGTTGAATTTTACCCAGAATCAGGCCGCGGGCTTTTGAGATGCCCTGGGGGGCACGCAAATTACCGCTTGACACTGGCGCTATGCCATGCTTTAGTGTGCAATGCGCCGGTTAAAGACGCTGCTTTACCCAATGAACCTCATGTATGAAGAAATTGAACGCAATGATGAATACCCACTGGATACCCACCAACTCCTATTACCATCGTATTCTGGATGCGCCCAATGCAGAGACACGCCAGCAACTCTACCTCGACCTCCTGGTGGAGCCGTGGCGCTCGATGATGCAAATGATGCGCTTTCCAGGTAGCCCAGAGCAAGCCGACCCGCTGGATGGCGCACGAGCATGGGCATGGCTGCTGCCCGACCAGGTGGACGTGATGGCGACGCTGCTTGAGAAGTTGGAACGGGCCGACGCCTGGCGCATCGGCGGTGAGGCACTCAGCAAAGCCGCAGCGCGCTTTGATGCATACAGTGACCGCATCCCATTCAACGAGATCACCGGCTGGCTGGTGCTTGCGGATCCGGCACGCTCCAATTCCCTAGAACGCGGCTACACAGGGGCCGCTGACTGGTTCGAGCCGCGCTTTATCGGGCAATACTGGGAGCCAAACGAGGATAATTTACTGCGCCTTCCCGGCTTGACTGCCCACGAAATGCACCATCTCATTCGCCTGCGTGCCTTCCCGTGGGACATGCAGCGCACGACCGTTGCCGACTATATTGTGGTGGAAGGCACAGCCGAATCCTTTGCCACATCACTCTTTGGTGAGGAGGTTATCGGCTACTACGTCACCGAATTTGATTCAGAGCAATTCGAGATCGCGCGCAAACTGATTGGCGAAGGGCTCCATGCAACAGGCTTCAACGTCATCCGCAGCTATATCTTTGGCGATGCACTGGCAGAGCGCAGCGGCTATGAAGCTCTCGGTGGCATGCCCACCTATGGCGGCTATGCCATCGGCTACCACGTCGTACAAGCCTTCCTAAAGCGCAGCGGCATGACCATCGAAGAAGCCACCTTCCTCCCCGCCGACGAAATTGTCGCCGGTTCAGGCTTCTTCGCTTGATGGGAGAACCTTATGTAGACACAGCCGTCTCGTCATCCGTAGACTCGCCACCACCCAGCCGCTCGCGCACCTCGGCGAGGATCTCCAACGAGCGCAAACGAGCAGGCGCGTCATAGGTGTGATTTGTCAGCATTAGCTCGTCGGGCTGAGTCGCCTCAAGAAAAGCCTTTAGACCCTGCTCGACCGTCTCACGCGATCCGACAAAGGAGTAATAGAGCGTCTGCTGCAAACTGGCCCTGACCCCCGGGCTTAAGGTCGCCTCATAATTCTCGACGGGCGGCGGGATCTTGCCGGGGACGCCGCGCTGCGTGTTGGCAAAGGATTGTTGCTGCGAGCTAAAATAGTAGCGCGCTTCCTCATCGCTCTCCGCAGCCAATGCGTTCACGGTGAGCATGGCATAAGGCCGGTCAAGCTGCTCAGATGGCTGGAAATTCTCACGATAGAGCTTAATCGCCTGCATCATCGCAGGAGGTGCAAAATGCGAGGCAAAGGCAAAGGGCAACCCCAGTGCAGCCGCTAATTGCGCGCTAAACAGGCTCGACCCAAGCAGCCAGATCGGCACGCGCAAACCTGCACCCGGCACAGCCTGAATCCGCTGCCCTGGCGCGGCAGGTTTGAAATAGTGTAGTAGTTCCTGCACATCTTGCGGAAACTGCTCGGCGCTCGACTCCAAGTCACGACGCAACGCACGCGCAGTCCACATGTCAGTGCCAGGTGCTCGGCCTAGGCCCAAGTCAATGCGCTGTGGATAGAGCGAGGCAAGCGTGCCAAACTGCTCGGCAATGACCAGTGGCGAGTGGTTTGGCAGCATCACGCCGCCAGCGCCAACACGAATGCGTTGGGTTCCGCCTGCAACGTAGCCAATCAAAATTGAGGTTGCGGCGCTGCCAACGCCGACCATGTTGTGGTGCTCTGCCAGCCAGAAGCGATGATAACCCAACGCATCCGCTCGCTGTGCAAGCGCCAGTGTCCTCTGAAAGGCATCAGCGGCAGTCGTACCTTCGGCGATGGGGGAAAGATCAAGAACTGAAAACGGGATCACACCATACTCCTTTGTAAAACCTATTTTTGGACAACATACTTTTGGCATGTATTTGGTACATATTATCATCTACCTTATGGTGATGTACCTTATAGTGATGTACCTTATGGTGATGAAACCGTTTTAGCGCGTTGACAGCGACGCTGAAATTAAGAACCTTCCTCAGAGCCAGGAACCCTCTGGGTGGCTCCAAGGAAGGCTACGACCCGTAACTCTGTAGGGTCTCAACTTAATTGCTAGACACGCGATGGCGCAGAGAAGTCCCCTTCTTGCCGGGGGCTCAAGCCTCCGGCGCGCCCCCTACGACGCGCTTGCCATCGCACTCTCAATCGCGTTAGGAAAGCGGGTCTCAAAGTCCAGCGTTCCTACCCATTCAGGCCGAATCGCAATACGTGCCATCTCGACGGATAATTGGCTCATTTGGTCTGACCAGGCCTGCCCCTGCTCCTCCCCAAAATAGCGTCGAGCTGCGGCTGTATATTCTACAGGGATCTCGTTGACCGTCTCAATCGCGGCGGTTCCTCGCATGAGCAATACAGGATAGGGCCACTCCGTTCCATTGATTGTGATTGCCACCTTTGGGTGCTGGCGCAGAGCCTTAACCTTGGGCGCAGCGCTGGGCGACGCCATTACCACTTCGCGGCCATCCCAGTGAAACCAAATTGGCACAACCCGCGGCGTGCCATCCGTCCACACATAGGCCAATTGGGCCATCTCTGTCGAGTTTAGCAACTTCTGGGCAACGGGACTGTCCAACAAACCCAAATCTCCTTGCGACGGCATAGCTCTCTTCCTTTCAGTTCATCATTCTTTCAGTTCATCGTTTCCGTACACGTTCCACATTTCTAGCTAGCTTGAGTGGCTTGTGGCAACTCGGGGTTCATCAATGATCAAGTTGCTGCGTCGACAAGTCCTCACCTGGACGCAACTCTTTTTGATATGCATCCCACTGCCGGTAGACATGCATCCCGGCTTTTTCATACAAGCGCGTCGCACCCGTTAGGCTACTGGCATCAACGCCCAGGCCGACTTTTCGGATGCCCCGGCGGTAAGCCTCGCCAAAGGCATGATGCAACAGCGCCAGAGCGACTCCACGCCGCCGCCAGGGCCGTCGCACGCTCAGGGAATTCACCCAGCACATCTCGGGATCGTCTGTGTCTTTGGGGACACAGAGCGCAAGTCCGGCAATCTGATCGCCATCCATTGCCATCCAGAAGAATTCTGGGTCATGCTGCGGGTTGTTACGCACATAATGTAACCAACCAGCAAAGCTTTCCTCAAAGGGCCGGTCAACATGGCCCCAATGGTCGCGGAAGGCTTCATCGGCTGCGCGAAAGACTGCCTCCTCCTCCTGGTTGGGAATCATGCTGCGGATTGTGATGCCTTCCGGCAGGCGTGGTGTGGGGGGCGGGCTTGCCATCTCGATCTTCATCTCATAGCCACTGCGAATATGCTCGTAACCAAGTTCACGCAGCAATTCCGCCCCTGCTGCGTGGGTGCTAAAGTTGTCACAACCGATGGTCACGCGCGCATTTGGCGGTGCAAGTGGGATATTCTCAGCAACGCGGCTCTCGCCCCACCTCGTCAGGGCAGCGCCAATTCCTCGCCCACGGTGTGCAGGGTGAGTACGCGCAAAAACAAAATTGCGTACATAGGGGGCCCTGGACCAGACGGAAACATGGCCGACCACTTGGTCGCCATCCATTGCCAGGCGAATATCCTGGGTATAGTCGAAACCAGGTGACGCCCAGTCCACGCGCATCTCCTCCATGTCAAACGGGCGCGAGCCGACAGTATCCGACCAGCACGCGTTGAGCATCTCCACCACTGCGGGCATGTCCTCCAACGTGGGTGACCGCAGCATAAAGTCCTGTTGTTCTGCCAGATTCATTAGTACTCCCTCCTTGTTCAAGGCTTCCACCTTCAAAAGATCCGCCGCTCTGTCACTCCGTAGGAGTCTCTCCGCTCTGCCACGCTCCCAGAGAGATGCCTGCGGCATGACAGACGCGCGATTCTGTCGTTCGGTAGCGGTCGATCCTGTGCTGCGCGCCCTCAGAGAGATTCCTAC
>CAMPHP010000091.1 GCA_946885925.1 uncultured Litorilinea sp. | reverse complement strand
AACTTGGACATTGGCAAGCTTATGCGCAAGCGTGCACGGTTGATTGGCTCGGTGCTACGCCCGCGCAGCCTGGAAGAAAAGCAGGAAATTAAGGATACATTTGTAAACCGCTGCTGGCATTTGATCCAGCGCGGGGCTATTCGCCCAGTCATTGATAGCGTCTTTCCCATTACCGAGGCCAATGCTGCGCATGCGCGCATGGCGAACAATGAGAACATTGGCAAGATTGTGCTGCGTGTGCGCTAGAAAGAAAACACTAGAAAGAAATTGTATGCCAGACCCGAATGTTGAAAAGTTGGCGGCGATCCTCGTGAATTACTCCACACAAGTACAGCCCGGTGATTGGGTCTTGGTGCGAGGTCATATTGCCGCCATGCCTTTGATCGAAGAGACTGTGCGCCAGGTGGTGCGTGCTGGGGGGAATCCTACGATCCAGCTTGAAAGCGACGAACTCAGTGAAATCGTGTTGCGCGAGGCAAATGATGAGCAACTCAGTTGGGTTTCGCCGCTTGACGAAGTGATGGCTGAACAGCTTGATGTACGGATTGTGATCAACGCCGCGAGCAATACGCGTGCGCTGACTGGTGTTGAACCCCAACGCCAACAACTTTATCAAAGCGCACGCCGCAAATTCTCACGCACCTATATGGAGCGCAGCGCCGCTGGCAATCACCGCTGGGTGCTGACCAATTACCCCTGTCCTGCTTTTGCTCAAGAAGCGGATATGAGCTTGTCCGATTATGAGCGTTTTGTCTATGCGGCTACCTTTGCCGACCAACCAGACCCTGTTGCCGCGTGGCAAGCTGTGCATGAGATGCAGCAGCGATTGGTGGATTGGTTGCGTGGCAAGGAGCAGGTGGTCGTGCGCGGGCCGAATGTTGATCTCACACTGTCGATTGCGGGGCGTACCTTTATCAACAGCGATGGCAAGCGCAACATGCCGAGTGGGGAGATTTTCACCGGCCCGGTGGAAGATTCGGTGAACGGCTGGATTCGCTTCACCTATCCTGCGCTGCGTGGTGGCCGCGAGGTGGACGGTGTAGAATTCGAATTCAAAGAAGGTAAGGTGGTGCGCGCCCGCGCGGCCAAGAATGAGGAGTACTTGATTAGCCAACTCGATAGTGATCCGGGTGCGCGCTATCTTGGCGAATTTGCGATTGGCACCAATTATCAAATTCAACGCTTTACCAAGAGCATCCTCTATGATGAGAAGATTGGTGGTACCCTCCATGTTGCTGTGGGGGCGGGCTATCCGGAAACGGGTAGCCGCAACCAGTCTGCGGTGCATTGGGATTTTATCTGTGACATGCGTCATGAGAGCGAAATCCTGGTTGACGGAGAATTATTCTATCGCAACGGTCAATTTGTAGTTTAGAATTTATGGTTTAGGCTGAATAGCTCCGTCTGTTATCCGCTAGACCAATGTCCTCTAAATCAAATCTGTGCCATCCAGCCCCTAGTGTTGGGCCATTGTGTTGGGTAGGAGGCTTTTATGCAAGTTCGTGAAATTATGAGTAGCCCGGCGATTACCGTTAGCCCCGACACCAAAATCCGTGACGTAGCACGTATCATGCGCGAAAATGTGATTAGCGGTGTGCCTGTGGTGGATGAGAATGGGGCACTCTTAGGCGTTATCACCGAGCTTGATCTGATTGCACGTAATGCACCCGTTCATGAGCCGCACTATATTGTAGTTCTCTCGGCCATTATCCCGGTCAGTATTGAGGAGTACCGGAACTACAAGGAGCAATTGCGGCAGGCATTGGCAATTACCGCAGCCGATTTAATGAATGAGGATGTTGAGACCATCAGCCCCGACGCTCCAATTGAGGAAGCATTGGAAAAAATGCTCAATCCTGAGGTGATTATGCTGCCTGTGATAGAGGACAACCGGGTGATCGGCGTGGTAACGCGTACCGACTTGGTACGGCTGATCGAGGAACTAGAGGCTGCACCAGACGACGAACCAACCTCGGACGAACCTGCATCGAATGAACCAACCGCGTAGCGGGGTGGTGCTTCGCCCTAATTGATGTTTGGTTGGTCTATGGAATGCACTGGCTCTTCTCTACCAATGGATGAGGGGGCCGGTGCATTTTGTTGTGTGAGCGTGGGAAATGGGTCTGCAATTCCGCGCCCTGGGGGCAATCTCGCTGCCGGGCGATCAGAAGTGAGAGACTCCTACGCGCCCTGGGGGCACCCGACAGAGCGGCGCGGGTAACAAACCGCGCCGCTAGAACTTGGGATAGATCCATAAGCTACCAGGGATCAATCTGCTAGAGATCGTCTAGTTCACCGAGGTGGGGCATGAAGCGGCGGAAGGCGCTGAAATGGTTGATAATTTCAGCGAGACCTTCGATGAGGCTGACTTGGGGTTGCCAGCCAGTCGCGCGCAGTTTGGTGCTGTCTGCGGCAAAGGAGATATGCGTGCGGATATCTTGATCGACGTACCGGATAATTGCTGTGGGTACAGTTTGCTGCACCGCCTGGACAATCTCAAGCACCGAGGGGGTGATACCCACCAAGTTATATATGGGGTCTACAGGGATTGATCCAAGCATCTGGATAAAGGCCGCCGCAGCATCGGCAACGTGGACGAGCGGGCGACGTTGTTCGCCGTCACCGTAGACAGTAAGAGGATGGCGTACGCCTGCCAGATAGGCAAAGCGATTGGCAACAGCATCAAAGCGGGTGATGGGAGCTAGACCAAAGAGTGTACCCAGCCGCAAAATGGTGGGTTCAAGCCCGCGATCCCGAGCCGCAAGGATGACCTTTTCTGCTGCCAATTTAGAATGGGCATAGGGGCCTTGTGGTCGGCAGCTACTGCTTTCGTCATGGGGACCGCTGGGACCATAAACCGCCGTTGTGCTGGCAAAGAGGAGACGCGGTATGCCCATTGCCAAACATGCTTCTACCAGTTGTGCCGTACCCCAATGATTGACTTGCTCTAGCCACGCCGGATTGTCATAACTGAGAGGCGTGCGCACGACCGCGGCCAAATGGATTACCGCATCTACATCTTCCAAGGCTAAGCGTAAGATAGAGGGATCGAGAAGATCCCCCTCAACAAGCTCGTAAGATACCCGCGGAGGCAGGTCCATCAGCGCGCGTACTTGCCCCTGGCGGATGTTGTCCAGGATGCGAATGGTAAGGGGTGCGGTGGACCGCTTGGCGAGATCGCGAATGAACCGCGAGCCAAGGTAGCCACAACCACCAGTAACGAGAAGGGTAGATGGCATTGAGCGCATGTTGGTTCGTTTAGTTGGTATATTTTACCCAGACCGGATCCCATACATCAAAGGGAACATCTGTGATCTGGTGTTGATTAGAGCCATCGCTGCCCATGACCCAGAGTTGGCGGCGACCAGAGACTCGGTTGGAGACAAAGACGATCTGGCTGCCGTCTGGCGAGAAGCTGGGGTGATGATCCCATTCCCAATCATTCTTGGTTAACTGTGTAGCGGGCCATTGATTACGTGTTGCGACCCAGATTTCGTCATTGGCGCTCTCGCTGGAGACGAGGGCGACGGTCTCACTGGTGGGCGACCAAGCAGGATCCCAAGCCGTACCTGCGCCAAAATAGGTCAACTGGTGACGGAAGCTTTCATAGTACATATCATTATAGTAGATCTGCCAGTTTCCTGCATTATGGGCTTCGCCACCTGCTTCGGGCAAATTATAGACAAAGAAGCGGTTATCTGCTGAATAGGAATCACGCGCCTCGACCACATAATAGAAGAAGTTGGTTGTGAGCAACCCTAGATCACTGCCGTCCGGGTTGACGATCATGGCATTCGGTGCCCAGGGTTGGTTGTGGTAGGTCGATAGAAAGACAATTTTGCCAACAAGTTCCTGGGGCACGTTTGGCGTCGGCGAAGGCTCAACAGTGGGTATGTCCGATAAGAGTACATAGAGTGGCGTTGGCGTTGCAGTTGGCTCAGGTTCGGGGGTAGGGGGAATCGGCGTATCCGTTGCCACGAGCACAATGGCATCGGGCGGCAAGGGTGTCGGTGTCCCCGTTGTAAAGGCTACTGCTGTCGCATAAAGCTCGATGTAGGCGGCGGTTGCGTAGTTTTCAGGGGTAGGCGTATGGGTCACGACAATAGGTGTGATCGTTGGGGTCGGCGTTGCCATATTGGGTGGTGTTGGTGTCACCGGGCCTAAAATCGCTGCCCACTGTGTCGCCTGGGCTGCGCGTGTTGCTTCCTCAAAGATGTCCACTGGTGTCGGCGTTGAAGTAACAATGACAAAGGTTGGTGTGGGAACAAGAATCGCATCTGAACTGCCGGCTGCAGGAGCTGACGTCGCGGCTGGCAAGGGCGTTGCTGTGGCTAACTCTTGCACTGTGGGCGTCGGTGTTGGTGTTGGCGGTTGGGTAGGCAGAATCGCAACTGCCCCGACAGGTGTTGGTGTATCGGTCGCCGCAAGTTTGGAGGTTGAGGGTGCAGCATCGATGTTGAGTCCACGGAGTTCTAGCCAAGCATTTGCAGGAACTCCAATCCACTCCAGGATTATCTCCACTTTCGAGGTATCAGAGGCTATCTCGCGAGTAATTTCGTAATCAGTCCAGCTCACGCCTTCAATCGGGATCGTGGAACTGCCGTCGTCATCTGCGACCCGGAGCCGGGTGGTAGCATCGGGTGCATAGACGCGTGCTGATGCTTTTAGGGTAATGGTCTCACCAGCGAGCAATGGCAGATTTTGGCTCTCTTCATCCAGGGTGAGAATGACGCGGATGGTGCCTAAGGCATCGTCGGAAGGAACGGGCAGCAGGCGCAGCACATCCCCGGTTTCTGCGGCAACGTATTGAATTTGGAAGTCACCCTGACTCACCTCGGCCCGCAGCGGCGGTGCCACTTCAGCCAATTCCTCGGCAGAGATGACTGCATCCCCTTGCCACTCAAAAGGCATTTCCTCACGATTGCCCTCGCCGGTCACTTGTTGTGCATCGACCAGGAGTGGTCGCACCAATCCAAACGCCAATACAAAGACGAGTGATCCCAGCAGCATCAAGATGAGTGTGTGTTGTCGCCAGATCAATCGAGCGAGAAAAGATAAATAATTCATAGATGATTCTGAGTCCATAAACTAGGGCACAGGATCAGATAGCATGCTCTCTATCTGCCTAACGCATACTTTTCGCACCTGTCGCGTTGATGAACGCGCGGGATAGGCGGAAAATATGCGATTCCAAAGTTGGGTATACCCGATCATGTTGGGGGCTTGGCTGGCGCTGTTGACGAACTGCCACTGCGGATGACACGGGTTTTACTGAGTCTACTCTATACATGCCAGTCTACGCATGCATGTCATTCACAGAGATGGCTATCGCTGGGGTTGCGAAGTGCCTACACTACGTGGCGAGTATCAACGATAAGCTGTGCTGCGGCCCGGATTTTCGTCCAATCGTATATGGCGTGGTCGGTGGTAATTACTACGCAGTCAGCCTCAGCAATCGCTTGGTCTAGGTCGGTAATCGCAGTGCTCGTCAGACCTTCATAGCTAAAAGTGGGTACATAGGGGTCGTGATAGACAACGTGTGCCCCTTTTTCCATCAGCAGATGCATGATGTCCAGTGCGGGTGACTCACGCAGATCGCTAATGTCTTTCTTATAGGCAATGCCCAAGAGCAGGATATGGCTTCCCTTCGTTGCTTTTCCCTGCTCATTGAGCGCATCTTGCACTTTGCGTGCCCAGTAGCGGGGCATTTCTGTATTAATCTCGCTAGCAAGCTCGATAAAGCGCGCAGTGTACTCTAGCGACCGCATCTTCCAGGAGAGGTATTGGGGGTCGATTGGAATACAATGACCTCCTAAACCCGGACCCGGTGTAAAGCGCATAAAGCCAAAAGGTTTCGTGGCCGCTGCATCTATGACTTCCCAAGCATCCAACCCCAATTTGTCGCACATCAGCAGCAGTTCGTTGGCTAGACCGATGTTGACTGCGCGGAAGGTGTTTTCCAACAGCTTGGTCATTTCCGCTGCTTCGGGAGACGAAACAGGCACCAGCGTCATGATCGCCTTTTGATAAAAGGCAGTGGCGACTTCTAGGCATGCGGGTGTTACGCCGCCGATTACTTTGGGGGTGTTGCGCGTCATCCAATCTTTGCGACCTGGATCCACGCGTTCGGGCGAGAAGGCGAGAAAGAAATCTTTGCCCACACGCAACGGCTCGCCTTTAGCGACACTGGCCTGCTCAAACATCGTGAGCAGCACTTCACGCGTGGTGCCTGGGTAGGTGGTGGATTCCAATACCACCACCATGTCGCGATGCAGATAACGAGCGATCTGTTCGCCAACATGACGGATGAACGACATGTCCGGATCACCCGTCTTATTCAGGGGTGTTGGCACACAGATGGAGACTGCATCACATTCCGTCAAGATTGCGAAGTCAGTCGTGGCAGACAATCGTCCGCCGCTGGCGTGGGCCTGTCTGTTATTTGTACTTGCTGGTTGGTCCCAGGCTCCTTCACCGGCTATAGATCCCGTAGCTATAGACCCTGCTGCAACAGAGTCTATAGCTACGGGCTGGGCTACATAGGGCGCAAGTTGCGCGTCGCTCACATCTTCAATATAGGATACGCCGCGATTGAGTTGAGCGACACGCTGACGATTTAGATCAATTCCTGTTACCTGATAGCCTGCTTCGGCAAAGGTAAGCGCCAGAGGAAGACCCACATAACCAAGCCCAATGACAGCGACATGGGCACGCCCACTATGAAACTTGGCAATTAGTTGCTCGTTATCCATCATTCCTCTTCATGGTTGGCTACCTGCCGTATTACATCGGGGGAATGTTTGTAGTTAGCGACTCAGCAGACCGCGCTGCGTCAACTCTTCTAGAATCCGTTCAACGATGTCGTCTACGCTTTGTACATCTGTTTCCACGACGATTTCCGGATTTTGTGGTTCCTCATAGGGAGAGGAGATGCCAGTGAATTCGGGAATTTCGCCGCGCAGCGCCTTGGCGTATAACCCCTTGGGATCGCGCCGCTTTACCACTTCCAAGTCACATTTTACATAGATTTCTAAGAAGCGTCCTTCGGGCAGCAACGAACGAGCAAAGTCTCGGTCGGCTTGGAAGGGTGAAATAAAGGTACAGATGGTCAGTGTACCGTGATCAAAGGCCAAGCGTGCCACTTCTGCCACGCGGCGGATGTTCTCCTTGCGGTCAACTGGCGAGAAACCCAGATCACCATTCAGACCGTGGCGCACATTATCCCCATCCAAATAGGTGGTTTGGCAACCTTGGGCAAAGAGCTGCCGCTCCAAACGCCGCGCTACGGTGGATTTGCCAGAACCAGAAAGTCCTGTAAACCAGAGCACTGCCGCGCGATGCCCATGGCGCTGTTCGCGCATTTCGCGGCTAATCTCGGTGCTTTCCCAGACCACGTTGGCTGATTTTTGGCGGTCGGGCTGGGTGGTGATGACCTCTTCCAAGGTGCGCGAGCGGCGGCGGATCATGCCAGCAGCCACGGTGACATTGGTGAAGGGGTCAATCAGGATAAAGCTGCCCGTGTTGCGATTGAGCTTATAGGCATCGAAATAGAGCGGCTGTGTGGTCGTGAGTTTGACGCGCCCGACTTCGTTGAGGTGTAGCGTATGCACGGCATCGCGATGCAGCGTATCAACATCAATGCGATAATTTAGCTCGGAAACCAGCGCGCGTACCTGACGGGATGCTTGTTGGAGAATATAAGAGCCTTGCGGATTAAGTGGCTCTTCAGCCATCCAACAAAGGGTGCACTCCAATTGGTTGCTGACCTGGGGAAGATTGTTCTTGCGTACAATCATATCGCCACGACTGATATCGATCTCGTCTTCCAACGTGATCATGACCGAATCGCCCTCTACGGCTTCGTGCACCTCTTCGGTGAAGTTGTAGACGGCGCGTATGCGGCTTGCTTTGCCCGATGGCAGCACCACGATCTCTTCGCCAGGGGAAATCGTACCCGATACAATTTGCCCCGCAAAACCGCGGAAGTCTTGATGGGGACGCACGACCATCTGTACCGGGAAGCGGAAGTCTACTAGGTTGCGGCTGGCCCCCACATTTACATTTTCAAGGTGGTGAAGCAGCGTTGGCCCATCGTACCAGGACATCCGGTCGCTCTTGTTGACCACGTTATCGCCTTGCAGCGCCGAGATGGGGATAAAAGTCAGGTCTTGGATCGAGAGCTTGGTCGCAAACTCTGTGTATTCTGCGACAATGCGCCGGTAGGTTTCCTCATCGAAATCCACCAAATCCATTTTGTTCACCGCAACTAGAATGTGTGGAATCTCTAGGAGCGAGGCAATAAAGCCGTGACGTTTGGATTGGGTGAGAACACCTTTGCGCGCATCAATGAGAATAATGGCAAGTTCGGCAGTAGATGCGCCGGTGACCATGTTACGTGTATATTGAATATGACCAGGGGTATCTGCAATGATAAATTTGCGTTTGGGCGTGGCAAAGTAGCGATAGGCCACGTCAATGGTAATCCCCTGTTCACGCTCTGCGCGTAGTCCATCCGTGAGCAGCGCTAGATCCACATAGGTATCGCCGCGGTTCATACTGGCGCGCTCTACAGCTTCTAATTGGTCTTCAAAGATGGCCTTACTGTCATAGAGCAAGCGGCCAATCAGGGTGCTTTTGCCATCATCCACGCTGCCCGCTGTGGTGAAGCGTAGCAGATCCATTGTGTGATAGGAATCTAAACTGGCCGAGTCAACAACGGTTTCGGTTTTGGTGGTTGTGTTTGCCACTGA
>CAMPHP010000090.1 GCA_946885925.1 uncultured Litorilinea sp. | reverse complement strand
GCTATATTCTCTTATGCTATCAATCATGACGAAGGAGAATGATGGAAACAAAAAAAGAGTTGTCACCGGAACAACGTGAAGAACTACTCAGAGCGTTGAAAGCCCGTTTTGAGAAAAACATGAACCGCCATCAAGGTCTTGAATGGGCGAAAGTACAAGCAAAGCTGGAAGCAAATCCTGAAAAACTGTGGTCACTCCATGAAATGGAAAGAAGTGGCGGTGAACCGGATGTCGTGGGGCAGGATCAAAAGACGGGCGAATATACCTTTTATGATTGTTCAGCGCAAAGTCCTCAAGGCCGCAGAAATGTTTGTTACGACCGTGAAGGGCAGGAGGCAAGGAAAGAACATAGACCAGAAAATAACGCGATGGATATGGCAGCTGCCATGGGCATTGAGCTTTTAACGGAAGAACAATATCGAGCGTTGCAGCAACTTGGAGAATTCGATACGAAGACATCGAGTTGGGTGCAAACACCTGCTGATATTAGAAAACTCGGCGGTGCCCTCTTTGCTGATCGTCGCTACGGCCATGTCTTCGTGTATCACAACGGTGCACAATCCTACTATGGCTCTAGGGCGTTCCGTGGCTCACTCAGGGTCTAAATTTTGCACAGACAGCTAAATTTGAATTTGAGAACTTGCTCTCTGCTCCATCACTCACTATGTTGTTTGCGGAAGGCCACAGTATAGCTACGCAGCGCATCTTCGGCGTTGAGTCCGTGTTGCTGGGCATAGGCCACCACCTGCCAGAGCAATTCACCCAACGCCTCGGCAGAAGGTGAGTTGCCCAGCACCTCGCGCAGCGCGGGTTGAGTTTGGGCGACCTCTGCCCGATCCAACAAGCCAACTTTGGAGGCTTTGGCTTGGAGCTTGCGCGCCTTTTCCAGGGCGGGCAATTGGGCAGGAACCCCATCCAGCGGGCTTACGGTTTGTCCCTTAGCGGCCTTTTCTGCCTTCTTGATCTCGTCCCACGTTTGCACCAACTGATCCACCCCTGTCACGACGGCATCGCCAAAAATATGCGGATGGCGACGGATCAACTTTGTCACGATCTCATACATCACATCGGCCATTTTGAAGCGACCTTCATCCGTAGCAATTTGCACCATCATTGTCGCAACCGAATAAAGATCGCCTAGTTCTTCAGCAATATGCGGGCTGTTGTCGCTGCCATCCGCCTCCATATCAATTGCCTCTAATACCTCCACCGCCTCACCCAATAAATCTTGGCGCAAAGTCTCCAACGTCTGCGCTTGATCCCACGGGCAACCGTCTGGGGCGCGGAGCAGGGCAATGATCTCCTGCAAATCGGTAAAGCTGCCATAAAGCAGCGGCGGCACATAGAGGCTGGTCAAGTGATCAAAATCGCTACTATGATCCAGTTCATGCAGCGGGCGCGTCGCAATATGCTGGCGTGCCGTGCCTGCTGCCTGCACCAGCATCACGGGATGGCTGTCGGGATAGGCATTCATCAAGGTTAGCTTGACATCAGAGGCAAGCTGGGCTGAATAGAGTTGGCCCACTACCAGAGGCAGTCCCACCTCTACGCGCGGGTGATGTTGTTGCGCCAGCAGCATCGCATCCACCACCTGCGAACCATCCATCATATCCGTTTCCACTGCGCCATGGACCGCTTCGACAAAACTCATACCGCCGATCACCTGAACCGTCAGATTCATCGCGGCGGCGCGTTCGAGGATCAGCCGGGTCGTCGCCTCACCCACCCACGGATGACCGGGTACAGCATAGACCACACCGCCCGGCTCCTGCGCCAGTTGCAAGACACGCTCGGTGATGGCCGCATAAACCGAAGCAAAATCCTCATACTGCTCATAAAGGTCATCACAGCTATGAATCGGAATGCGGTCGCCCAGTTCTTCCAGGCAGGGGTGGTGGCGGGTGCGTGCCAGGATGCGCGGAGCAGTGCTCAATGTCTGCCACGCGGCCAGAGTTAGATCCGCTAACTCACCCGGCCCCAACCCGACAATACGAATGGGAGCGGGTGGAGCCAACGTAAGTGTAGGCAAAGAGGGTACGATAGAAGTGGTCATAACTACTCGCTTTCATAATAACGCCACTATGAATAACGCCAATATGACCTCTCTATCTTACTGCCAGCAAGGAAAGGGAAGCAATTTATGCACATGGCGCGGCCATCTCGTAACATCACGCTACAAGTTCATGCCATCATTTGACAACACAATATGGAGATCACTGACCATATCGCTGCCCTAGACCGTTGGCAGCGCGCAGAGGTTGGCCTAGTGCGGCGACAATATCATCGCCGCGAGCCACACGGTAGGTGGGAATGCCGCCTGCTTCCAGTTGGCCGAGAAGGGGTACATAGTCATCCTCGCGGCCAAAGGTGCTGCCGTCAATGACAATAGCAATGCTGTTCACCCCGCGGCGTTGGAGATGGTGGAGTGCCACCGCCCACTCTGGGGAAGGGTCGGCGCTAATGGCGAGCACTGTGTCATTGCGATTGAGCCGCATCCCATCATTAGCGATCAGGTGGGCAAAGGGGAAAGAGCCAGTGGCATTGACCACTGCCAACGCTTCAAGAATCTTGGTCAACTGCCGTTCGCCACGGTCGGCCTGGACAAATTCTCGTTGGCGGGCGCGGCTGCTCAAACCTACTGCACGGTTATGCAGCACAAAATAGCGCGCCAAGCTCGCCGTAACCGTGACCGCATACTCTGTCGTCACGGGCGGAAGCTCATAATGCAAGGCGTTGCGCTTGGGCGTATGCAGGGCAAAAATTGCGGGTTCAGGAGGTGTGGGTGTCCATGTCAGCGCGGCCTCGGCATCGCGGTGCAAATCCAAATAGAGCCACACATCGGCTGTGGGATCAAGCTCGAACTCCTTTGCCATCAGCCGCCGCGAACGAGCCGTCGAGGGCCAATGGATGCGGTTGAGGCTATCACCCGGCACATAATCGCGCACCCCAGCCACGTTGGTAGTCATCTGATAGGTGCGGCGGTGGCGCGCTTCCCCCCCCGAAAGGTCGGAGATGGAGGGTTCAAACGAGGTCAATTCCAACATCAGTGGATAGACGATGATGTGGCTGGTCGAGTCAATGTGTTGTTCGACATCAAAAATCCCCAGCGGATCACCACTGTGCAGCGTCAAAGGGCCAAGCCGGTAACGACCCCGTTGTGTACAGAGCGTTTTGACCTGCCAGCGTTGCGTCTGCTTGCTGCCCAGGTTGCTGATCACACGGCTGGCATCATGCCAGAGCAAGGTGGATTCGTCTTTGATCTCCAACCACAGTTTGGTGACACGCCCGCGGTTAACAATCTCGAATTGTTCTTCGGCAAACTGCCCTACTTGGCTGCGCCGCGTGCGGGTGATACGCCGCAGCCCAATGGCGCGCAGGCTGTTCCATGCCCAAGCATAGCTCAGGACCAAAACTGTAGTCAGTAGATAAGAGAGGTTATAGGCAAGCTCGCGGCCGCTATTAAACGCCAAAATCCAAGCAACGACCGTAGCGATGACCAGAAAAATTAGCCGTGAAGACATAGTTGCTGTGTCGGGACCAGATGTGGACGCGGCCCCGCACGTCCTAGCGCACTTTCACGCGTGCGCCGGGAACCGGAGTATGCTTGAGTGCGTCGTCAATGATCTGCCGCGGGGTAACATTCTTGATGCGCGCAGACGGGCTGATAATCAGCCGGTGAGCAAGTGTTGGCTCGGCCAAGGCTTTAATGTGATCCGGCACCACATAATCTTTACCTTCCAGGGCAGCCAAGGCGCGCGAGGCCATAAAGAGCGCCAGACTACCGCGGGGGCTGGCTCCCAGATAGACATCAGGGTGGTCACGCGTGGTTGTTACCAGATCCACAATATATGCCTTTACCAGATCATCTACATAGACTTGGCGAATAGCTTGTTGGGCTTCCACCAGTTCCTCCAACGCCACCACCTGGTCAAGATCCTGGATAGGATGATGGTCGCTGTGGCGCGAGAGCATGTCAATTTCCTGGGGCTTACCCGGATAACCCAGATGGATCCGCATTAGAAAACGGTCAACCTGTGCTTCGGGCAGCGGGAAAGTACCCTCATACTCAATCGGATTTTGCGTTGCCAAGACCATAAAGGGGCGCGCCATGGGATAGGTCACGCCATCAACCGTCACTTGTCGCTCTTCCATCGCCTCCAACAGCGCCGATTGCGTCTTGGGCGTGGCGCGGTTGATCTCGTCGGTAAGGACAATCTGAGCCATAATAGGGCCGGGGCGAAACTCAAACTCCATATTCTTTTGATTAAAGATGCTGACGCCAGTCACATCACTGGGCAACATATCAGGCGTAAATTGGATACGCCGGAAGCTACAGCCAACACTGCGGGCAATGGCGCGCGCCAACATCGTTTTGCCCACACCTGGTACATCTTCGATCAACAAATGGCCTTCACACAACAACGCCAGCAGCGTCAAGCGGATCTCCGCATCTTTGCCGACGATGACTTGTTGAACATTGCGAAGCAGCCGGTCGCTGATGGATTGAACGATTTGCATCCTTGACCTCAACCTACATGAACGGCCCCGGCCCACCGGCCAGGGTCACTTGCTTGCACCCATCTGCCTTCACAGATCTATTTTCTCGATACTATTTTCTCAGATCTCTTGTCACAGTGGCAAGCGCCTAGTCACGATAGAAGATTACGTTACAAAAATGTGTACGCCCACGTACAATAGACTCAGTGATAGTGCTAGACACAAGTCTAGGCACTAAGTGTACCCGATTGTCTGGCTACATGCCTTATTTTGCATCCTTTTCAGACGATTTCTCGGGATAAAGGATCATCTGTGTGCAGCGAAAGAGTGCCAGTGCCCGGTCTTGTGCATCAAAGACCGTCGCATCCCAAACTTGGGTACGTCGTCC
This sequence comes from uncultured Litorilinea sp., assembly GCA_946885925.1. The sequence continues at coordinate 3,868 of CAMPHP010000090.1, read as the reverse complement.
ACCGTGGACCAAGCGTGCCTCGGCGCGCAAGCTCCCCGTCGTCACTGTCCGCAAGAAATTACTTTTAAGTTCGATGGTGGTGAAGCTATGGGCACCTTCGGGCAGCGTGGCAAAGCAACCAAAGCCACAAGCTGTGTCGGCTAATGTAACCACCGAACCCGCATGGAGATAACCATTGGCGGCCATGTGATGGGGCGCGATTTCCAGTTGGGCACAAAGATAGCCGGAGCGCACCTCGACCAATTGGATACCCAAATGGGCCGACAAGCCAGTACGCATTCGAGCCGACAATTGGGCATATAAGTCAGGGTGCTCCGCGGTTCGTGCGGATTCAGGTACAGATGGTTGCATCGACTCCATATCTTCGCTGCATACGATACCGTATTTATGACCAGTGGGCAAACTACCAGAGGGATACACCAAGATTTTGGGATCTTGCCTCTATAGGTTTCATTTTTATTCTCTATAAACTCTATGCCCCAACAAAGGGCATTCGTCTACATCCTAAACCTAGGATTAATAGTACACTCAAGAAGTGGTACTAAACAGACAGTATCAAACAGAATTAAATAACTAAAGTTGCCGTAGCGGAAGATCGCCAGAGCACGGTCCACAGAGCACGCGATCCAAGGTGGCAACTTGAGGTAAATAGACAATGGCGATGCCTGATCTAGTTCAATTCAGCTAGCCCGGACTATCTGGGCCAAAATCACCTGTGCCTAAATCATCTGTGTGGTAGGCATAGAGATGGACCGAGGTTCGACAAGGCACGTCATCTGTCGCTATAATGACCAATAATCACGCGGGCGAAAACGTACGCGAGGGGAGAAGTTGTGACCTCCGCCATACCGCGCATGGAATGAAACCCCGCTTGTTACGGAGACATATATAGTTCATGGATCTGCATGAATATCCCCGTCCAGCCAATGACACGGGTCTCGGTATTCACTGGACAGTTGGTTTTGCCTCAACCATCGGCATGGGCAAAATCCGCGACTTTTGGATCCCGGAACTGAAGGCAATGGGTGTGAAATGGGTAAAAATCTTCAACCACGACGGTGCAATTGACTTTGCGGAACTGCTCTTGGCCGAAGGCTTTATGCCGATTGTACGCATCCACCGGCCCAGCCCCTATCCCAGTGTGTTTGATATACGCGAGATCGTCCACATCGACGCCTTGATCCGCGCCGGTGTTCGTTATTTTGAATTCAACCCTGAACCCGACCAAGACAGTGAATGGAAAGGCGGACGAGTTCCCGCCAATGGCACTGACTTGGCGGTCGAAAATATTATCGCTAACCTAGATTCAATTTTGGAGCGAGGTGGAATGCCCGCCATCCCAGCGGTTACAAATGGAAGCCGTTGGGATCTGGTGGGTAAAATTGTAGCACGCGGGCGTCAGGATATTTTCAATGGCCCCGTCTGGCACGCCATCCACAACTATCCCCGCAACCGCCCGCTCGATTATCCATATGACATTGGCAATCAAGAAGGGGCCTCTTATACCCCTCGCTTCTACCAAACGTTGGCCGCGGAAGAATGGGGAGAGGATGCGTGGCGCGGGCGCGCACTGCATGAGATCAACCGGCTGCGGCTGGAACGGTGCAACCCAGGCACGACCATTATGGATGAAAATGCCTGTTGGTTGGCCTATGAGTTTTTCGATGCGCGCAATCGCCGCCATCTTGGGCGCAGCATCCCTATCCTCTCGACCGAATGTGGTTATCTGGTAGGTGAGGATAGCGACCCGCGCTATCCCGCTACCACGCCCGACCTGCACATGGCCCAGACGCTGGAATCATGCCGTGTGATGATGGGCACCAGCACCCGCTTTCCAGCCGCGCCCGATTACTACTTTTGCAGCGCCTTTTGGCTCATTGGCAATGCCGTCCTTGGCAGTGCCTCGAGTTGGTGCGAACACCACGCCTGGTATAGCGAACGTTGGGCTGGTGGAACCTTGCCCATTGTGCGCGCCCTCAAAGCCGAACCCAAAGTCGTGCGCCGCTGGCAGGGAGATATCCCCGTGGGTGCACGCACCATTCTGCATGGCACGGTACTGCATGCGGCTGACCGGCGCACGGTGATCCTGGAAAAGAGCGGGATCGAGGTGGCGCGCGCGACTCTGGATGCCAACAGCCGCTATGTGATCCCCGACCTGTTGCCTGGCAATTATGCCTTGCGCGTTGAAGGCACTGCCATCGAGCAGCCTGTCAGCCTTACGCCGGGTCAAGAGAGCGCAGTCGTTAACCTAGACTTGGCCGAAAACTTCGCCCTGAGTGGCAGTACCTTGACAGGCACGGTACGCGGGGGCGCAGGGGCTGTGGTGCTCCTGTTACGCACCAGCGACGGTGAAGAATGGGTCACAATGGCAAAAGATGATGGCAACTTCCGCTTTATCGATCTGCCTCCCGGCTTTTACAACGTGCGCGTGCAAGGTGAAGGAAGCCATGTGTCGGGCATTATGCTTGACGGCAAAAATGTGCGCGAGGTGGAACTGGCAGTCGCAGGCTGGGGTCATACGATACAGACGATTGAGACCACGACTGCGCGCGGGCTCTCGATTCGCTGTCGCGTAGAGAACAAGAGCGGCGTTAGCGTGCGCGCCCATGACGGCGATTGGCAAAGCGAAGTTGTCCAGACTGGCACTGCTCCCGACATTGGCCCCGATGCATGCGAGATCAGCGTGGTGGAACCGGGCTATTATGTTGTAGAGGTAACAGGGCTGACCAACTTGGCAAACGAGCCGGTCAAACTGGAAGCCTATGTCAATGTAGAGCCTCGCGCCATCCCTCTGGTAGAGTTTGTCTATAGTGATCTGGAATATCTGCCCACGGATCTGCGCAACTCGGCCATTCGTGGGCGGGTCATTGGCGGCTGCTCCCCCAACCGGCAGCTGCATGTGCGTCTCACGGATGACCAGGCTAACCGCCAGGAACAGACGGTCAGTGCTGAGTGTACTTTTGCCTTTGAAGGCTTGAGCGCGGGTCAGTACACAGTGGAGTTGGTGGGTTTTGCCGACACCGCGAGCCGCTCGGATATTGCGCTTGATGGCAAAAACACTGTTGCCATCGAACTCATGGCCCCTGTCGAAGATACCTTTAGCACAGCAGCCAATCGCCGACGTGCGGGTGCCATCACAGGCATTAGCACCATTGCTGGCAGCGCACCAGAGAGTGCAGGACGAGTGGCAAAGCTCACCGATACGTCGGGCAATGAAGTGCGCCAGGTTGTGAATCTGGATCACACCTTTCGCTTTGAAGGGTTGTCCCCTGGGGTCTACATGCTTACCATCGAAGGTGGTTATGAGCAGACAGGCTTGATTGTCGATGGCGAGACGAGCCTGGAAGTCATCTTCCAACCGCTGAACTCGACGTGGGAAGCCAAAGTCAGCCCTGCCGGTTCCATGCCAGGCTATAGCGTTGTGCGCGTAGAAGTGGAGGGAATGCGTGGCTTGCCGGTTTATATTTGGAAAGAAGACTGGGAAGGCATGATGCGCCGCACAGGCAGCAAGCCAGAATATGGAGAGTGTGCTGCCGAATTTAGTCCACTAGGACCAGGCCATTACATGATTGAGCCAGAGGGGATTGGCGTTTGGGTCGATGTGGAGCTAACTGGGCTGGAGGTCGTTTGGATTGACTTCCGGCGCAAGAATGTACCTAGCAGCCCCAACATTGTGCAACCGTTAGCCCGCCAAGTCTCAATTCCTCCAATATCCCCGCAAGCTGCACCGGCAGATCAATGGCAGAGGGAGAGTGGAGGCATTGAAGATCGCCTGGATGGTGACTTCGCTGATAGCTTTGATCAAGAGTGGGACTCTATGGCTCCAGATCCAGGGGATCCAGCTTCCTCACCAAAACCAGCCGTCTAT
>CAMPHP010000089.1 GCA_946885925.1 uncultured Litorilinea sp. | reverse complement strand
GGCAAACACATGCAGCTTTATCGCGGCTGTGATCCAAAACTTCACGCTCAACCGTGTTTGGACCTTTCCTGAAAGCCGTGAGCGCCACGCCAGCGGTCAGCTCGCGCAATTTGCGATGGTGAGCCTGATTGGCTATGGGCTAAACCAATTGGTCTTTCTATCACTCCACCACTTGTGGGAATCCTACTGGATGGCCTATTTCGGTGACGATATTGGCTTTGTCGCGAGTTATAACGTTGCCAAGCTCTTTGCCATCGGTGTCGTCCTCTTCTGGAATTTCACAGCCAACCGGCTTTGGACCTATCGCGGTCTCTAAGCAGCCTGACTTGTGACACGCATAGCGATTGATTACACACCGGCAATCCGCCAACAGGCTGGCATCGGCCGGATTATCCGGGGGCAAATCCAAGCCCTGCTTGCACGCAACCTCCCCTATGACATTCGTCTCTTCGTCGTAGGTCACGTTACCCCAGAAGAACGTAGCAGCGCCCCTCGCCCCTTGCACACGACTCCCCTGAATGAACGCAACATGGTACGCCTATGGCATAGGCTCAATCTGCCACTTCCTCCGGTTGATTGGTTCACGGGCGGCCCGCTTGATCTCTTCCACGCCACCGATTTTGTCCTCGCACCCAACAGGGCCAAACGGTGCGTGCTGACGGTGCATGATATTGCCTTCCACTTTTTCCCCGACGCAGCCATGCCTAGCCTGCATCATTACCTCAATGTAGTGGTACCGCGCAGTGTACGTCGCGCCGACCACATCATCGCTGACAGCGCCCACACAGCGCATGATCTGCAACAAGTATGGGGTGTTCCTCCTGCCAAACTCAGCGTTGTACAAGGTGCTGTTGACCATGCGCACTTTCGCCCCATCACCGATGCCGAAACATTAGCCACCGCGCGCACCCGTTACAACGTGGGCGAAGGCCCCTACATCCTCTCCATCAGCCGCTTAGAGCCACGCAAAAATCACGTCAGGCTGATCGAAGCATTCCATCTTGCTCGCCAAGCAGCCAACCTCCCCCACCGTCTTATCATCGGTGGGCGCAAAGGCTGGTTGTATGATGAAATCTTTGCCAAGGTGAGTGAGCTAGGCTTAGGTGATGCCGTCCATTTTTGTGGCTTTGTGGCAGATGAAGACCTGCCGGCACTCTACAGCGGGGCTGATTTTGTGGCCTACCCTTCACTCTATGAAGGTTTTGGCTTACCCATCGTGGAAGCTCTTGCCTGTGCTACGCCCGTACTCACAGGCGATAACTCCTGCTTGCCCGAAGCAGGCGGCCCAGGCGCTCTTTATGTCAACTCTCTTGATGTGAATAGTATCGCAGAAGGACTTATCCGCCTTGCCAGTGACCATGCTTTGCGCGACCAGCTAGCCACGAGAGGCCGCACCCATGCTGCGGCCTTTACTTGGGAACGCAGCGCCGGTCAACTACTAGATGCTTATCAAAAGACATTAGCCCTCTAGGTACAGCTTCTTCGTTCAGCCGGGGCCTTCTACTTACCATCTCTGCCCCGCTGCTGCATCAATGCACCCAACAATAATCCAAAGGCAAGACCCAGCCCAACTCCGATCGCGAGATTATCCGTGGCCGAACCAATAGCAGCTCCCTAAGGCGATGCCAATCGCAATCCAGATACCCATCATCGTGCCCCTTCTCTGAAGGGTTCCATTCTCCTGCTCACTCACTATAGGCCTCCAGTGAAATCCTACCATCTAGGATGTATCTAAATGGCATGCAGATAAGACAAGCTATCGTAAGCATCCGTTCCACTCGCCAGAGTACGGAACGTCACTCTAGTATGTTAAAATACCGGTAGAAAACGACTCAACCACTGATCGGCAGCGCTTCGAGCTACCAGAGCGTACCGTCAGTGTTACCATAACGACTTAGATGGTTCATAGCTCAAAATGACAGACCCAGTAGTCCCATCCCGCTCAGTAGAAGATAGCGCCTTTACACTCAGCCAATTCATGCAGCCTGAACACTCCAACAGTCAGGGACGCGTACACGGAGGGGTGGTACTGAAGCTATGCGATGAGTGTGGGGGCATTGTTGCCGCGCGCCATTCCCGTCGCCCCGTTGTGACAGTGACCGTAGATAGTGTTACCTTCCACCGCCCTGTCGAGTTGGGCCATCTCTTGCTCATTCATGGGCGGCTTACCTACGTAGGGACGACCAGCCTTGAGGTCGAGCTACGCGTCGAAAGTGAAAACCTGCTCACGGGCGAAATTGCCCACACCAACAGCGCCTATTTTGTCTATGTCGCCCTAGACGAAAATCGTCGCCCTACGCCTGTGCCGTCATTAGCCTTGCATAGCGAAGAAGAGATTCGGCGCTATGAACAAGGCCGCGCACGTCAGGCAGCACGTTTGGCACGGGCGCATCAATGAGGCGGTGGTTACTCCCCATAGGCTTAGTCATGGCATTGGCAGGCTATTTTGGCCCGTGGGTGGATCATCCTGTAGCGGGGCTGGTGATCACAGGGCTAGACCTGGGCGAATACGTCAAATTCCTGCCTGTTGTCCGAGAAGGCACAGTCACCATCTGGCGTGCTGGCCTCTATGCACCGCTCGTTGCTATCAGTGCCGCTGCACTACTCGCAGCCTATCGCGTGGATCTTGCCTATCCCTGGTGGGTGCGTATGCTGCTCCTGGCACTGGCCGCGGTCTCGGCATTTAACCTAGTCCCTCCCGCCTGGACACCTACACGTCTCCTAGAGCCAGAGTTTCACCTGCAAACTGCCAGTCTCCTATTACTGCTGTGCGGTTTGGCCTTTGCGCCCTTCGTGGCATTGCTGCCACGGTTCCTAGCCGCGGCCCTTGTTACCCTATTGGCGATTGTGGCCCTGGTTGCCCCTGTACACGCCTTCTTCCAAGTACTGCCCGCTATCGAAGTGCTCTACAATCAGCCGCTAGCGGCCGCGTGGGGCATGTGGCTGATGGTGCTTGGCCTCAGCACCATCATGGTCGCATACTGGCTTCCCCCACCTCGCCCATCAACTTGGGTTAGAGAAGTATAGAAAACTAAAAAAGTATAGAAAAAAGTAGAGGAAAAAATAGAGGAAAAGGTAGAGGAAAGAGGAAACAAATGCGTTTAGGGGCAATGAACAATCCAAATGCCCCACTGCTTGAGGAAATCCAGTGGATTGCCAGCAGTGGCTTTGACTATATTGATCTCACGATTGAAGCACCCGGTGCAGTGTTGGAAAGTACCGACTGGAAACGAGTCCGTGGCGTGATTGAGGAGAGCGGCCTAGATATAGTCTGCCACGCTGCCCCCTACCTTCCAATTGAAAACCCTTCGCCCCTTGTGCGTCAGGCAGCATTGGATGAGCTACGACGCTGCATTGACGCGGCGCATATCCTCAACGCCAACCTCTGCACCACCCATTTTCGCGGCTGGCCTACCTATCTCACCGAGGCTGCTGGTTATGAGTATTACCGCCAGATGTATGAAATCCTTGTCAAGCATGGAATAAGCCAAGGGGTGGCAGTGGCGCTGGAGAACAGCCCAGAGAATCGCCACCAACTCAAATATTTCCGCGAGATCTTTCACCGCGTGCCCGAGTTAAAACTGCTCTTCGATATTGGTCATGGCAACATCAACACAGCCAAGAGCATGACGCGTGACTATCTCTTTGCCCTATCCGAGCGCCTCACCCATGTCCATATCAGCGATAACGACGGTCAGGGTGACGACCATCTACCGATTGGCGCGCCCTATCAGGGTGGCATCAATCTCGCCCATGAGCTGCGCGGGTTGCGATCATTTCGTTATGATGGTGGGATTACAGTAGAGGTCTTTGGAGATCGGCGCTGGCTGATCGCCAGCGCCGATCTGATTCGCGAACAGTGGGAAAAATCCCTGTAGGATCTGCTCTCTATCGGATCAACTTAGAGGATTAGCTGCCCTCTACAAGAGGGATCTCCTCAAAAGCCGCGGTATTGTCCTCGACCTCCACCGCCGGGGCAGGGGTTGCGGTTGGCGTGATGGTATTCGTTGCTACCTGTGGGGAGCCTTCTGGTACGGACTGGCATGCGTTCGCATCTTGGCGACGTGCATCCACCATAGCCGGAGCCTCCCAAATACCGTCCACCACCGAACGCACGCGCGCCGGGTCGTTGATCACCAAGACCGATGCCCCTTGTGCAGTCGTATAACTTTGCAGTTCGCGCAACGTGATCCCGCCCGCACGGACGTTAGCGGGGTCCAGGCTAACCCCAAACTGCATCAGCGTGATCAACTCTACAATGCTAAGATCTGTAGAAAAGGTATTGCGGAACGCAGCAAATAATTGAGGCATCCGCGGCAGCAAGTTCGTGTTGAGTACTTGGTCACGCATTGCCCACAAGAATTGGCGCTGCCGTTGCGAGCGTCCGATATCACTCTCCTTCAAACGCAGGCGCACATACCAATACGCGGATTCTCCATCCAACACGTTTTCGCCCGCAGGTAAGGTGAAGTAATCCCAACTGTTGGTGGTAAGGTTGAAAATCGGCTCGTAGAAGGGACAGTCCAAGTGGATGGTCACGCCGCCAACAGCATCTACCACCTCTTGGAACCCTGTCATTTCCACACGTACCCAATGCTGGGTCGAGATACCCAAAGTCTGGCTCAACACCGTGGAAAGCAGTGCAGGGCCGCCTCCTTCTACCTTTGCAACCTTCTCGCCAATGTAATCTACCTGATTGATGCGGCCAAATCCATAATTAGGAATTTCTAAATAGAGATCACGCGGGATACTCAAGACCGCTGCCCGATTCAACTTGCGATCAAGCCCTACGACAATAATCGTATCCGTGCGCCAACTTGAATCTGCCGAGCGTCGATCCGTTCCTAAAATCAGATAATTTTCAGTTTCATGCCACGCAAAGGCTGGGCCGCTCGGTACGGTCGAAGACAAAATTCTCGCAATTGATGCCGCATATCCCACCGCTGGCGCTTCTTGAATGTTGGTAAACTGGCCAAAAGGAGGCGTGGGTGCCCCCTCACTGGGTGACAAAACCACTTCATCTGGCGTGGGTGTAGGCAGCCCAACAAAGACTGGCTGGTTACATCCACCTATTAAAAATGCAAAAAATGAACCAAATAAGATCAAAAATAGCCGCTGCGCCTTCAACGATTGCACAGCACTTCCTCCTTTAATTATCATGCCGGTACCTTGTCGCCACGCACCTGCGCTCAAGCAATGCCACGCGTCTTGACAAGGTCGGCGTACACTTCCTCGCTCACTGAATAATGCCAACTATGCTGCTCCCAAAACTCGCCCAAGTTCTGGTTGCCTGCTTGCTCGTAGGCCAGCGCTTGATGCACCATCTCCAGTTTGTCTGCATCTTGTACTAGCCGCCCCTCGGGAGTGGCAAGCTCACTATATTCACGCCATAGGGAAACAAAATCAGCCGAAGCAGGAAGCCCACCAGTAATTTGTGCCAGTGCAGTCGCTTCGGCTTTGTGCTTCACATCTTTACCCAACAGTTCTGTCACACGGCGCGGCAGGTCAGTCACGACGCTTTCCGCCAGATCATGAACCACGGCAATCTGTGCCACGCGCCCCATATCCAATGGCGAGGACAACCCATAAGCCGCTGGCTCCTCATTAATCCATCCCGCCAAGGTCAACGCCAGCAGTGCCGTCGCCCACGAATGATCAGCAACCGACTCAGGCTGTGCCACCCCAGCAAAAAGCCAGCCTGTACGGGGCAGCCGCTTGAGCGTCGTAGCGGCTGACAAGATCTGCTGTGCACTTACTTTAATTCTTGCCACAACAGCCTCAACGCGTGGTTCCCAATCTGTGTGATTGTATACTCATCGCGCCCCCCATAAGGAGACAACACTGCTTGGCTACCATCAGGCGTTGCAAAGCCGATCCATGTCCTGCCACTTGTCCTACCATAGACCCCCTCATGCTCACCCTGCGTCCCCAATATAGCAAGTGCATATGTCGCCTCCGTGTAGCTACGCAGTTCGGAAGCCACGCGCGCGGCCAGCGCTTCAGAATAATCCTCTGCCTGTGCAACCGCTGCCAGTTCGCTCTGGAGTGGCTCTGGCAAGTCGTCGCTCCCGACCACATACGCTTGCGCCACTGCCGCATGCGACGATGAGGAGTCCATCAGCCGCGCCACTAGATCCCCACCTGTGTTACTTTCAAGAATCGCAACTTGAGCACCGGCATGCTGTAATAGACGTGCAACAACCGCGGCGAAGGGTTCCTCGGCAGTGCTACTATAGATAAAGCTACCAAGTCGCTCGCGTATCGCCGCTTCCAGCGCATCGAGCATGGTATCCGCCTCCGCAGCACTCTCCGCACGCGCCGTGATCCGCACATCGCATTGAGCAGTATGCGCGGCCAAGCCAACTGTCGGATTGGACCAAGTCATGAAATCCTGTAGACGATCATCAATCGCACTCTCGCCAATCCCTACCATCCGTAGCACCCGGCGGCGAATAATGCCCTGATTATTCAGCCGTTCGCGCAGATAAGGCAGCACCGTTTCCTGCATCAGGTGTTTCATCTCGCGCGGCACACCAGGCAGTGCAATGACAGTGCCACGCTCGGTTTCCACAATAAAGCCAGGCGCAGTGCCGACCGGATTTTCGATCAGCGTTGCGCCTGTAGGAATCATCACTTGTTGTAGGTTGTTCTCGGTCATTTGTGCCCCAAAACGGGCAAAGCGCGCTTTGAGCGTCTCTAGCGCATCTGGGTTCATGACCAAAGGTCGCTCGGTTGCTGCAGCAATCGCTTGACGAGTGATGTCATCCTTGGTCGGGCCAAGTCCACCACTGACAATGATCACATCACTACGCTCCAGGCCCAACTCGATGACACTTCGCACACGGGCTTCGTTGTCACCTACGGTTGTTTTGTAATAGAGGTTAACACCTACGTCGCGCAATTGCTGAGCAATCCACGCTGCATTGGTATCAACGATTTCTCCCAGCAGAATTTCCGTACCCGTCGTGACAATCTCCGCACTTAGCGGTTTGCCGCTCTCGGTCATAGTCCCTCAATTAGCGCCAAAGGTAAATAGAACAACCACCGATAACGAAAAACTGTATGTAACAAGATCCTGTGTGTCTTACGGGCTTTAGGCTGCTTAACGCAGCCACTAGACCATCAACGTCATCTGTGCGCGCAATGATTTGAGCCGGTCTGCCAATTCTGTCCGCCCACTCGCACGCATCTCTTCTTCGAGCGGCTTGATCGAATCGACAAACTCACGCGTCACCAAGTTTCGATTCTCTTTAATCAATTGGCGTACAGTCGCTTCATCAGGAGCAGTCAGCAGTTGGTTTAGCAGTTGCAACTCTGGGGGCATCGACTCCTGCAAGATCTTGACCGCTTGGTCATAAACAGACCGCAAACGGCGCACAGCAGCCGTCGCATTTGCACGTTCTGCTTGCTGAATGTTTGCCAACAAGAAGGAGAGGAAGGTATCGTCAATTTCGTCAATGTGCTCGCGCAGCGCGGCCTCAGTATCTTGGGCTTGCAAAACTTCCTGCAACAACGCCTGCACCCGTTGGGCCATGTTCTCTTGCGCCTGTTGTTGCCGCGCCGCCAGTTGCTCCTGCATTTGCGTCAAGAACTGGCGCAACTCGTCCAGCTTTTTGCGCTCCTCTGGCGTAGAAGCTGCACCAATGCGCTCGGAGAGCTTCATCAAAAACTGGTAGTCGAAAAGCTGTGGCACTGCTACGGCAAGCGTACCCACAATCTGCTGACCATCCTCACCCATCCAAGCGTCCACAACGAGATCCACCAATTGCTCACGCGTGGTCGTGGGTGTAATCTTTGCCAACAGGTCACGAATCTTATCCTGTTGCCGCTTAACCTCTTGCCCCGCAGGGGTCTTGTCGAGGAGCTTCTCGCGCAACTGGAGCAGCATGTCAATCTCGCCATTTTGCGCCTGCGCCCGCCCCATCATGATCAACTGGTCGAGCAAGTTGAAGAAATCGCGATCAATGAGGTTCATGCTGCGTTCCAGCGCAATATCCAGTGCCTTGTCATCGTTGGCTAGTCCCACCAATCGCTGCAACAGTGCGGACTGATCACGCTGTCGCCGCAGCATTTCAGGCGTAACACCTTCAAACTCCCATAGCTTTTCCATAAAGCGCTGCCAGTCCACAAATTGCGTAGGCTGGAGCATATAGCCCTTGCGCTGGTCGGCTGGGATCTTACGCATAAGCGTTTGTATCAGGTCGCCAATTACCTTCTGCCGCTCTAGGTCGTCGCGCCCGGCCTCCATTGGCACAAATACACCCAGGAAGTTATGTTCCGGATCATGCACCATCAAGGGCGCGCCCAATGGCCCACCTGCGCCACAATTGGGGCAAGTGGCAACATTGATCTGTCCACTCAACAATGGACCACGCAATTCAGGGTTGGCCCCTAAATCAATAATGCTAAAGACCGGCACGACATAGGGCGTTCCGCAGTTAGGACAGCGAATCTGTGCGCCCCGCGGCGGGAAAAGCAAGTCCACAGCAGGTTGCCCCTGTTCACGTGCCCTTGGTGCCTCACCAGCGGGTGGTTGAGCGGGAGCCTGTGCTGCTTCACTCTTGTTTCCCGCCGCAACGTCACTCTGGGGCTGTTCCTCTTTTTTCGGCGTCGTAAAGCCTTTCGGCAATTCGATTTTGCCTTCACTACTAGGCTGTTTACCCTGGCCGGGCAACAAGATTCCGCTCATGATAGTTCCTTTAATGCGCTACAGAACAAAGATTCACAGTCGGTCATTGTACCGCACATCTTCAAACGACCCCAACTT
>CAMPHP010000088.1 GCA_946885925.1 uncultured Litorilinea sp. | reverse complement strand
GTTGTAAGATTTCTAAGTGGTGAAAGCAGCACCAAAGGGAGATTGGCTCCTGCGCTATGCTTACGTAGTTGAGCCGCCAACGTCAGCCCATTCATCTGGGGCATCTGCCGGTCCAACAAGACGATGTCAAACTCTTCACCAGCATCAAGGTGCTGCAATGCAGCGGCTCCGGAATCTGCGGCAACAGCCACCAGTCCCCATGCACACAAGAGATGCACGAGTGAGTTCAAACTGCTCGGATGGTCATCCACCACCAAGACGCGTTTGCCAGCTAGTTCGGCAGGAACATTGGCATCAAATAAGGGTTGTTGCGGGATAGCCGGAGTTTGGAGGGTGAAGTGAAAGGTTGAGCCTTTACCAGACTCACTCTCCATCCACATCTCTCCGCCCATCAACTCGCTCAAGCGACGGCTGATTGCCAAACCAAGCCCGGTTCCTCCATAGCGCCGAGTGGTCGAGGCATCCACTTGAGAGAAAGACTTGAACAATTGTGCCGTATCTTTCTCGGAAATTCCGATGCCTGTGTCGCGCACAGCAAAATGGAGCCTGTGATAGCCATTATCTAGTTGGCTGTCAATTGTTACTTCTACCTCACCCGTATGCGTGAACTTAATCGCGTTACTCACCAAGTTGGTCAGAATCTGGCGCAGGCGGTTTGAATCTCCCATGATGGTTGTAGGCGTGTGGGGAGCAACGGCGTAGACCAGTTCCAACCCCTTCTGATAGGCCTGGACAGCAAAAAGGTCCAGGGTTTCTTCAAGGCAGGAGATTAGATGAAAAGGAGCCATCTCCAAATCGAGTTTGCCAGATTCGATCTTAGAAAAATCGAGGACATCATTAATCAGCGTGAGCAAGCTATTGCTGCTGGCGCGTATCGTGTCGGTGAAATCACGTTGTTCGGCGGCGAGCGGCGTATCCAAGAGGAGGGTAGTCATGCCGATGATGGCATTCAGTGGCGTGCGAATTTCATGGCTCATATTCGCCAAAAACTCAGCTTTGGAACGCGCCGCAGCCTCAGCCGCTTCTTTGGCCTCTACCAACTCTACTTCGGCGCGCTTGCGCTCGGTAATATCCTGTAAAAGACCAATCGAACCAATCGAAGCTCCTTGTTCGTCTCGAATCTCCACCGTTGTATCTGTAATCCAACGTTCCTCACCCGTTCGCGTCAGGAGCCGACAATCCTCTATCCAGACATCAATCTCACCGCTCTTGACGCGCGCATATGCCTCCTCAAATGTGAGACCTGCCAGGACTCCGCGAAAGTAATCCTCTTGAGTCAAACTATCCCAAAGATCGGGTGTCATCACTTGTGCCGAGTAGCCAGTGAGTTGCTCAATCCCTTCTCCCATAAAGGTGTACGTCCATGAAATATCATCTTTTTGATAAGGCACAGCACCAGCAGCGGCAATCGCTCGCCGGTAGAGATCTTCAAGGTCACGCAACCGTATCACTTCACGCTTGTATTCGGCGGCCTCCTGACTGAGTTGTTGGTATCTATCGTTCAATACTGCCCAGCCCCGCTGTGTAATGACAAACAACAGGAGGCAAGCGAGCAAAAGGCTAAGACCAAAGAGAAAATCCAGCGATTGAATGTAGGGAGCCATAGTCAAAAAGGAATCTGGGACAGAACGCCAGGCAGAAGGCAAAGCAATACGCGCAATGAGGTATACGAGGTCTACCCCCATAATAAGAGCAAACACGATTGCAAATAGGCCATGCCAACTGATCAGCTTGCGCTCACTAAATGTTAGGGGTTTCAACGCTCTCAACCACACAATTACACCTGTCCTCACAACACAGAAATCCCACTCGCGCACTATCTAGTTTACGCCCCAGTACGAGAGCTTTTGTACAGCAAGCGACTTTAAGGGGGCACTGCAAAAGACGCAAGTAGTTCTATCCATACAAACTGTTATAGATAGAACGCAAGTATAGATATTGAGGATACGATCGTTATGAGAATAATGCAGGGGTTCAGCTGCCATTAATCTACACGTATGCGGCTCTTGAGTCAAAGTGAATTTATGCCCTCCCAATGCAGATCATACGTTGCATCTCTTACTTGGTTGTACCTTGCCTCTCTACATTGATATATGTAACCACACTTCCGCTGGCGGTAAGATTACAGAGGTGTACGGGCAAATGCTTGATAGAAATGCCAGACGCAGGACCCCCCGGCTTCTAGTTCACCACCTTTTTGTTATGCCACAGATTTAGGTAGCCTAAAGCGCGGAGATGTTTTGTGGCATTGCTTCTGACTTCCATAGTGCCTGGGGAGCAGAAACTTATTGTTCCAAATTTGCCTCTACACCAGCAATCGAAGAGGAGATCGTTACCCGAGTAAAGAACCCGAACAGAGAACCCGAATAGAGAAAAGGAAAGACCAATGACTCGCAGCTATCGCTTGCTATTCTCGCTGGGTATGGCAATAACCATTGCGTTTTCGAGCTTATTTGGGCTAGTTGGCACATCGGTAGCACAGCAAGAGTTGCCCGATGCGCCAGGTGCAGGCACGGTGGCTCGCCCAGGTGGCACATTGCCTGGCAACCCATCGATCCAGTTGGTGCAAGTGGCGAGTGGCTTAGCCGACCCCGTGAATATAGCCGCCCCGTCCGATGGAAGTGGACGCGTTTTTGTTGTAGAGCGTGTCGGTCGTATTCGCATCATTGAAGGGGGACAACTGCTTGAGCAGCCTTTCCTCGATATTAGCGAAGTCGTCAAAGTAGATTACTTAGAACAGGGTCTGCTAGGACTGGCCTTTCATCCAGACTATGCAAACAATGGCCGATTCTTTGTCTACTACAACGACTACAGGACCAATGGCGACTCGTTTTTGGTTGAGTTTCGAGTGTCAGCCGACGATCCAAATGTAGCCGACCCAGAGAGCGCCCGTGTACTTCTGACAGAAGACCAGCCATATGTTAATCATAATGGTGGCACACTCCGTTTCGGACCCGATGGTTTTCTCTATCTCGCGCTGGGTGATGGCGGTCTTGCAGGTGATCCCTATCGCAACGCCCAAAATATAAATAACTTGCTAGGTAAGATCCTGCGTCTCGATGTAGATACTGAGGCAGCCGCAGGTGGTGAGCCGGCAACGGGCGAACCAAGTGGTAGTTGGTCCCCCCAGATGTACAACATTCCCGGCGACAGCCCCTTCCGGGGCCAGGTACTCTACTCACCCGAAGCAAATATTGCTGCACAAGATGGTAGTTATACACCAGCGGCTCGCCCTGAAATCTGGGCCTATGGGTTACGCAATCCTTGGCAATTCAGCTTTGACCGAGAGACAGGTGATCTTTACATTGCCGACGTCGGCCAAAATAATTGGGAAGAGATCAACTTCCAACCAGCAGGGAGTGCAGGCGGCAGAAATTACGGCTGGCCGATCCTCGAGAGTGCTCATTGCTATTTAGCCAAAGAAGGCGAAGCGTGCAACGACTTTGGGGTGTTACCAGTTGCAGAATATAACCACAGCGACGGAAGTTGCTCAATTACGGGCATTGGCGTCTATCGCGGCACAGAGTCTACGAGTCTGAATGGCATCTACTTTACCTCTGACTACTGCTCCGGCAAGATCTGGGGGCTGGCGCGCGACGAAGGCGATCAATGGAATTTGGCCGAACTATTGGATACGGATTTACTCGTCACAGGCTCCGGTGAAGATGAAGCGGGAGAACTCTATCTAACTGCTTGTACCTGCACCTATGGGCGCGACTATGACCCACTCGAAAGTCTGGGTGGTACGGTATGGCAGGTTGTTGCATCGGATCAAGTTCCCGAAGGCGCAGTGACACCGGAAACGGCCCCTGTTACAGGAGGCGAGCAGCCTCCATCAACGGAGATCACCGGCACCCTTGATATTACTAGCACCGAAGGAATGACCGACACGGGAGCAATAACCGGCACAGGAGGAATGACTGGTACAGGAGCAGTAACTGGCACCGAAGGGATGACCGGTACGGGCGAAATGACCGAAACCGGAGAAATGACCGGCACTGGCGCGATCACTGGTACCGGAGGAATGACCGGTACTGACGCAGTAACCGGCACAGGAGCAGTAACTGGTACAGGAGAAGTAACTGGTACAGGGGAAATGACCGGAACCGGAGCTACAGGCCAAGAGCGGGTGATCGAGGTAATTGCCCGTTCGATGGATTTTGTACCCGGCACAGCAGAACCGATAGTGGTTCGACGCGGGGAGACCATTCGCTTTGTGGTGACAAGTCCGGACATTTATCACACATTCACAGTCGCCACTGACGAAACAAAGCAGAATATCCTCTTCAACTTGGATGTTTTTGCAGGAGGCGAGCCAGCCGAGATTGTCTGGACTTTTGATGAAGTTGGCTCTTACTATCTCTACTGCATCCCCCATGAAAACCTGGGAATGGTCGGTTCGATTGAAGTTACTGAATAAGTTCACCCAAGATACTACCTGCGCCCAGAGATCCTATGGGCGCAGGTAATGCATTCCCAAAGATAACAACTTGGGTAAGTTAGTCAGGAGAGTTCGTATGAGATGGAAAATTGATCCCGCTCACTCGATGATCGAATTTCGGGTGAAGCACATGATGTTTACGACAGTACGAGGGGAGTTCACTTCGTTTCAGGGAACACTGGATCTCGATATGGAGCACCCGGAGAGGTCCCGTGTCGAAGGAACGGTTGATGTGAACAGCATAACGACGGGTAACGATGAGCGTGATAATCACCTGCGTTCTGCCGATTTCTTTGACGTTGCACGCTACCCGACAATCACATTCCGCAGCACGCGGATTGAACGCAAAGGTGACTCTGAATTCAAGGTCTATGGCGATCTGACGATTACCAACGTAACCCGTGAGATTGCCTGGGATGTCAAGGTAGCAAATCTAGGCAAAGATCCTTGGGGCAACCCAAGGCTAGGCTTTAGCGCGGACACAAAAATAAACCGCAAGGATTTTGGCCTTACCTGGAATGTGGCGCTGGAATCCGGTGGGTGGCTCGTGAGTGATGAGATTGAGATTCATGCAGAGATCCAGGCCGTACCCGCTGCCGAAGACGCAAGGGAATCGGCTGAGGCGGAGGCAACAACTTCTAGATAAGGGGGCAAAGACAGTCAGTAGAGATAGAGAGCAAGCAAGCGGGAGACTCATTCCTAGGAAACTGGAATGAGTCTCCCGTTTGCAAAATTCACCTAACCTGTATAGTTATGGCGCGGTATCCTGGACTCTAGGCAAGAAGAGCTTGCCCTGCGATCCATTGTTACTACCATCATCACCACTACTGTCATCATCACCACTGCTGTCATCATCACCGCCATCATTGCCACTATCATCGCTGCTACCCTGATAGTCACAGCCAAAACCGGAGCAGAGCCCTACGCCACCGGAAACTACACCCCCTGCAAGGGAGCCACCAATGACGCTGCGGAGTGTTGTGCCGCCGCTGCTGATCGTGCCACCTCCGCTGAAGATAGCGGCTCGTGGTAGTTGTTCACCTGCGGCAAAGAGCCTATTTCCAACCATCAACGACAGGGCGACTACCAGTACAAGCAGCAGGGCCAATCGGGTCTGTAATCGCTTCATGATCTTTCCTCTCTTACTTTACGAGCAGGTCGCATTCAAGTCGACGTAGCTGCCATTGTAGCTCTGCGCACAATCAATCTCTGCCGGGGCAAAAACATCTACATCGCCCTCCAACTTCGAGGCTCCGACAAAGAAATCATAGGTATCGGTGCTGATAATGCTGCTGCCACTACCACCGGTATCACCCACAATGCTGGAGCGGTCGATCTTTACCGTAGCCGTGCCCCCACCCGATGTGTTGATACCCTGGCCCGACGTGCCATTAGTGCCGCTGATTGTGCTCTCCTTGATAACTGGGTTGCCGCCACTTATGCGTAACCCGGCAGGGCTGTTGCCCGTTGCCACAATAGAGGAGTCATGGAGGGTGGGTGACGAAGCAATGTTAAAAATGCCCCAATTATTGGGTGTGCCACCACTCACCTCTGCATAGACATGCGTCAGTTTCGGATTCCCGCCTGTCAGATAGAGCGCAATGTGGGTGCCGCCGCCAGCGCCAACAGTTTGCACAGAGACATTGTTGATGATGGTCTTGTCATTCCCCGTGTTGATGCGCAGGCCAACGCTGCCGTTGGTCACAGCGTCATTGCGAACGGCGAGATCGCTCACTTGGCTGTTGGCGGGTAGACTCATCGTTGCCGCCGCCACGTCATTGAAGTTGGCGTTATTCGCTGCGAAGCTGACGATGGTACTCTCCACACCAGCCCCTTTGAGGTGGACATACGCAGGCAGGACAACTTGTTCTGTATAGGTACCAGGCATCACCAAGATGAGATAGCGGTCAGTGCTGGACGGAGAAATGTTGGCGAGTGCGTCGTTAATCGTGGTATAGTCACCCCCACTCTTTGCCACCACGACCACATGCGACCAATCCACGTTACCGCCTCCGCCACTAGGCCCATTCAGAGCATAGGTGGCAGTATAGGCATAAGTAGAATTCAAGGCTTCAGTCGCGTATTGCGAGACAAGCGCATAGGGAACAGAGGCAAAAACTTGGCGAGGGAAGGTTGTGCTTCCATAGACGACTTCAATATAACGGGGCGACCCCTTGAAATAGTTGGCCCCTAGCGGCGTTCCCTGGCTGCCCAACAACACAGAGAAGTAGCCGCCGCGTACCTGCACATTGTTGTGGGTTTCACTCCAAAGCTGGCTGCCACCAGAAGATGCATCCCAAATGCTAAATTGCAGCGTCACGGTACTGCTGATAGGATTGCCTCCACTATCGGTTAGATAGCCTTGGTAATTGACACTCTCCGGGGAATTGTTGGTTGCTAACGTATTCGCCAGCAACCGGCCCGCTCCCATCAGTGCGACCATTGCGAAGATTGCGCCCAGGGTTGTTAACAAGATGGTTCGAAATTTGCGATTCACTGAAGTTCTCCTCTTCATTCAAATCTTTCAACTTAAACAGGCTCTCATTTCCATCGAGCTGATGCGTCGAAAGAGTAGCAGGGGCGTCTCGCAAAGGTATCGAATGGGGGCAGGATGAAAAGGGTAAATGTGACAAGCCGTGTTATCTTGGCATTGTCATTTTCGTGCACACCAAAGCAACTGGAGGCCCGATATGTCGCGGACAGGCGTAGAAGCAAAAATACCCTGGAGGCAAGTTCCCAAAGCAGTTCGCCAGCAGGTTGAGGCAGCATTGGGAGCACGCGTCGTGCGCGCAGCACGTATTTGGGGAGGATATTCACCCGCGCCGACCTTCCGCCTAGCGTTAGCCGACGGACGCCGCGCCTTTTTCAAGGCAACCTATCGGGAATCCAACGAGTTTTCGACAAAGGCCCTTTGTAAAGAGGAACGGGTCTATCATGAGCTAGGCACGATGCTGGCAGGATGGGTGCCGCAGTTGTATGCAGCCTTTTACCACGAGGATTGGCATATTCTTCTGCTCGAAGATTTGGGGCCAAAGAGTGTTCCACCGTGGACGCCGGGAAAGGCGCGCGGCATCACAAAGGCCCTTGCTGCCTTTCACCACTCATCACTTGGTTCTACGTTTCCAGAATGGCTCCCGCGCCCTGCACAGTACTTACCCAAGGAAAATTGGGGACGCCTGATGCAGGAATCGCAGGAGTTCCACTTCATCGCGGCACTCGTTGGCGAAGCCGCACCCCAAGCAGTGGCGTGGCTGCAAATGGCATCACCAACAATTGAGGCAATGATGAGCCAGCCAGCCCTTGCCAACGAGCCATATGCGCTTCTACATGGCGATCTACGCTCAGATAATCTGCGCTTTAATCAGGGACGTCTCTATCTGTTTGATTGGCCTGCGATTGCAGTGGGTCGGCCTGAGTGGGACATTGTGGCGTTCGCGCAAGCTGTCCCCGTAGAGGGTGGGGTGTCACCAGAGCAGATTATGACCTGGTATGGCGAGGAGTTCCCCGTGGATCATGCTGCCGTAGACAGCGCGATTGCCTGGTGGATCACCTTTTTTGCGGATCGGGCCTGGGCAGATGAGATTCCGGGGCTGCCGCGCGTACGTCGCTTTCAACGCCAACAACTAGGCACCCTGCTTCTCTGGGCTGCTCGCCAATGGTCTTTGCCAGAGCCAACCTGGGCGCAAGCCTTGTTGAAGTAGCGTTTACTGGCTTGCGCATGAACCCGCCTAACTTCTATTCTGCAAGGGAAAATAAAGTGTGGAACTCAGTGATCTGCGTCAGAAAGTCGTTACGTTTGAGCAGTTTATAAATGATGCTCTTCAACAAAAGTATGAACATCTCTGGGAGAGAAGAGGAGAAGAGGAGAAGAGGAACCGTATGGCAGTCGTGACGAATCTCAGTTTTCATCCTAAATCTGCAAAACAGTAACCAGAGCATTAAGCAACCAGAGGCACAGAGAAAGACGAATGAGTGAGAAAACAATGTCGATTTACGAATCCCTGGGCGTGAAGCCCATTATCAATGCCACAGGGGTCTGGACACGTCTGGGAGGCAGCCTCATGCCGCCAGAGGTCGTTGAGGCCATGAACGAGGCAAGCCGCCACTATATCTGCCTTGAAGACTTACAACACCAAGCAGGCAAAATCATTGCCGAGATTACGGGAGCCGAAGCCGCTTACATCACATCGGGAGCTTATGCTGCTTTGGTCTTGGCGGTCGCAGCCTGTATCACCGGGCTAGATGCCGCCAAGATGGATCAGTTGCCCCACACGGCTGGGATGCGTAACGAAGTACTGCTCGATGTAAACCAACGTACCAATTACGAT
>CAMPHP010000087.1 GCA_946885925.1 uncultured Litorilinea sp. | reverse complement strand
CTTTTACATCTATCGCCAATACATTTGTGCCAATATATTTATCGCGGAGATCACAAGAGGCTCCTCTCAACAGAACCAAACTGTGAGAGGAGCCTCTTGCCGGTAATGCCACGCTCATTCCCCTGTGTCTCTTGATAATCACTAAGGGAGATTTATGTGTGATGTTGGCGCGGTTGGTAGATACAAAGCGGGTCACTTGCCAGCGGATCACCGGTGGCAGCATAGGCACGCGCACGTGATCCGCCGCAGACAATGCGAAATGGACAATCACCACACTTGCCAGTCAACTGCTCCGGATCGCGCAATGCACAGAAAAGAGGGCTGTTGCGGTAGATGTGGGCAAGGCTGCTGGCGCGCACATTGCCAGCACTGAGAGGCAGGAATCCGCTGGGGTAGACTTCTCCGCGATGGGAGACGAAGACAATGCCATTGCCATCACGAATGCCAAAGCCGCGACCGACCGGGGTGTTAAAGATCTTCTCTTCGCTCATGTGGCGTTGCATCCGTTGGACTGCAATGCGGCGATAGTGGTGTGCCTCGGTGGTTTTGATGACAAAGGTCGTCTCCGGGGCGCGGTTGATCTCCCACAGCCAGTTGAGCAAGCGTTCACTTTCTGCGGGGGATACCTCAGCTAGTGAAGTGCCACGCCCTGTACCAATGAGGAAGAAGAGTGCCCAGCGCGTAATGGCTAGCTCTTTAACCACTTGGTAGATCTGCGGGATGTCTGCCAGCGTTTGTGCTGTGACCATTGTATTGATCTGGAGTGGGATACCCCGGGTAGTAATGGCGCGCGCTCCGTCGAGTGTCCAGGCAAATGATCCGGCTACGCCACGAAAGGTATCGTGGATCTCTGGCGTTGAGCCATCGAGACTCAACGCCAGACTGGCGACACCAGCCTGTTGGAATTGCTCAACCACCTGCGGTGTCAAGGCTGCGGTGCCAGCGGGCGTGACCGAGATAGATAGCCCGAGGCTGCGTCCATAGTCAATCAAGGTGAAAAGGTCTGGGCGACGCAGGGGATCGCCGCCCGTGATGACCAGATGGGGAGATGGCTGGCTATCAAAGGCAGCGATCTGCTGGAATAGGTTGCGCGCTTCAGATGTGCTCAACTCGTCGGGATGGCGGCTGGATAAAGCCGCCGCCCGACAGTGTACACAAGCCAGTGCACAACTCTGGGTTGCCTCCCAATAGACCAACCGCGGCGCATGGCTATAGGTAAAGTGGTGGCTTTGGTCTATGAAGGCCGCGGGTAGCCGGTTATGAAGGATAGTAGCAGGGGTGGTCTCTCCCGTTAAAGCTTGCATATCCGGACCTGCCAGACCTCGGGGCCTTGCTCCAGATATTCCCAGGTAAATTCATCCTTCCGCTCGAAGGAAAACTGGTAGTAGAGCGGTTTGGGATCGTGGTCATTGACTAAAACAAAGGCCGCTCCTGGCTGCAACTGGTCAAAGGTCTGAAAGATGAGAGGGTGACGTGTGCGTGGGGCGATCTCGCGTACGTCTAGCACCGTGGTGTCATTCATCGACAAATTGTCCGTCATGCGGATATCTCCTTTAGATAGATTCTGATTGTCTCTGCTCGGGCCGCCTAAGTACGTGTGTTGTTACTAGGGGCGCTACCCAAATGTGCTCCTAGCATAGCAGTGTGAGCCGGTGCTTGCTGCGACAAAAGTCACATCGGGCGTGCTGAGTTGGTGATGGAATCTGGATAAATGGGAAAGGACTATAGCAGACTAACCTGCGTAAAGTGATTATTTGACCAGGGCGTTAAGGTAAGGCAGAATCAAATGAACTGTGTGAGCCATTTGTTTCATTTAGTTCTACGATTCATGTAGTTCTGCCATTAATGCCCAAAATACTCGCGTCTGCACCATCCGTCGAACTCCTTCAATCTGTTGCCTGTTTTACAAACTTGTCCCGTCCCACCCTCGAAGCATTGGCCGCTGTTGCCATCCAGCGCACCTATCCCGCGGGAACGACCATCTTCTGGGAGGGGGAGCCAGCGACTGGTTTGTTTGTCGTTGGAGATGGCTGTGTGAAAATCTGCCGCCATTCGATAGAAGGCCGCGAGCATATCCTCCATCTGCTGCACCGCTATGAGACGTTTAACGATGTGGCGGCAATGGATGGTGGCGCGAATCCCGCTACAGCTATTGCCCACACGGATGCGGTTGTCTGGGCCATCCCGCGTGCTGAACTTATCCGCGTCACCGAACACCATCCAGAGCTAGCCTGGGCGCTGCTGGAAAGCATGGCCCGCCGCGCCCGTCATTTGGTAGCGATGGTGGAAGATCTATCCATGCGTAGTGTAAAGGCGCGATTAGCGCGACTGCTGCTGGAACAGGCGGCGCATAACGATGCGGAAGCACTGCCTCGTTTGTTGACTCAAGAGGAGATGGCAAACCAGTTGGGCACTGTACGCGAAATGGTGGGACGGGCGTTGCGTAGTTTGGCGGACGACTGTGTGATCGAATTCAACCGGCACTACATCACGATTCTAGATGCAGAACGGCTCGCTTATGAAGCCACTGCTCGATGACTCTTTCAAAACTACCTCCTCTCCTATTTCTTACTACTTTGGCATAGATAGACACTTTTTGCCACTCGTATCGCCCCTAGCGTGACAGCGGCAGTGGATTGACCTGGAAATATCGAATCGCCGACGAGTTTGATATTGGCGATACCAGTCTGCGGGCCGCGTGCATTCAAGAGCGAAGTTTGCGGAAACCGCCGACGATGCCCAGATAGCGCCCTGTGTAGTAGTGATAAGATGGTTGAGTGACCAAGGCGTTAGATTGGCGATTGACGACAATGCGCGTGGTCATGCGCTATTCCCCCTCAACTCTCAAGTTTTCAAGCAATGCATAACTTTGTACACTGTTCTAGTAGTTTTCGTCTATGGTTGTGCATAGAGAAGGCAGAACGTGAACGCGATTCCTAAGCCCGAAGGCAGCACCGGCTGGCGCGCATTGCAAGCACTCGTGCGCGAGAAAAGCCTGCTCTCCGCATTGGAGGCTGTCCATGCAGATTTGGGTGACATCTTCCAACTGCCTCTACCTGGTTTTCATGTGGTGATGTTGGTCGGCCCGGAAGCCAATCGCTTCGTACTGGTGGAGGCAAAGGACAGTTTTTTCTGGCGGGCGGAAGAAGATCCTGTGACACGCCTGCTTCAGCATGGCGTTCTTGTGGAAGATGGCGAAGTGCACGACGAGTTGCGCCACCAACTCAACCCGGCACTGCACCGGAGGATGTTAGATGGTTACGTGGAATCGATGTGGCGCTGTACGGATCAGATTTGCGCTGAATGGGCTGATGGTACTCGCGTTGATGTGTTGGTGGAGATGCGCCGGATTGCGCTCTTGATTCTCACTGATACGCTTTTTAAGGAAGATTTCACGCCACAGCTCAAACCTCTCTGGCAAACAATCCTGCACACGATCCAATACATTTCGCCGGGGCTGTGGCTTATCTGGCCCAACGTGCCACGACTGGGGTATCGCCGCGCATTGCAGCAGATGGATCAATACTTGTACCAACTTATCGCTGCTCGACGTGCAAACCTGGGGGAAACGGGCGATCTGTTGGGGGGCTTGATTGCTTCTGGGATGCGTGATGCATTGATCCGAGACCAACTCTTGACCATGCTAATTGCGGGGCATGATACCAGTACCGCACTTCTTGCCTGGACGCTTTATCTGTTCGCAATTCACCCAGATATTCAAGTTCGTGTCCATGAGGAGATTGGCCGCGTGGTAGGGTTACGAACGCCGGCATTTGCCGATGCCAACCAGCTAACTTATCTTGATCAAGTGATCAAAGAGACCCTGCGCCTCTATCCACCCATCCATCTTGGCTCGCGGATTGCCGCCGGTGATGTGAAATTCAAGGAGCACCTATTTCCGGCGGGGACGCGCATCCTCTATTCCATCTACCTTACGCACCGTCACAAGGCATACTGGCCTGAACCGCATCGCTTTGACCCGGATCGCTTTAGCCCGGAGAATGTCCGGCAGCGCCCACCATACACGTTTTTACCCTTTGGGGGTGGCCCGCGCAACTGCATTGGCATGGCCTTCGCACAGGTGGAAGCCAAGGTGGTCTTGGCGCGCATATTGCAGAAGTTCGAGCTACGATTTGTTGGCAAACAGGTGCGCCCCGCTATGGGAGCCACGCTTGAACCACATCCGGGCGTCATGGTGGAAGTACGCCGCCGCAAACCTCAGTCCACGTAAGTACGCCCCTTCCATGCGATCGTCTGTCCTTGCCAACGCCTGTAGATCGCTCCTATCTCCAACGCCATCACGCTCCAAGCGGCGAATGGGGTCGTGAGTACTTCGAGCAGCGAACGCTTCAAATACCAGTTGGCAATGCCGCGCAAGGTCACAAGCCAGGCAAACACAAGGAGCGAGAGCCACCTATGTTCGCCAACCAGCAGGCGGTAGAAGGGATTCACGAATAGCGACGCATATCCCCAGATGAAGAGTGGCATCCACCAGAAGGCTCGTTTTGCAGTGGACGAGCCGCTGAGACCATGCATCAGACTTCTTGAGAATCCCTGCCATAGCTCACGGGCATTGTGATACATGCGGCATTGGAGCAACTCTTTGCCATCGACTAGGGCAATTTTGTAGCCGTTGGCACGGAAATGTCTCGCCAGGGCGAAATCATCTAGTAGCTCACTGTAAATTGCCGCGTGTCCTCCTGTCTTGCGATAAGTGGACGCGCGCACCAGGAGATACTGCCCATTTGCTGCTGCCTGGACACCTTCATTGCTAGAGAGCGCTCTAAGGTCAAGTCCGAGCAGGGGCAGGAAATCAACGATAAACGAAACGGAGATCTGTTCGCTCCATGTCAAGGTCTGCTGGAAAGGGAAGGCACTCAACATATGGGCATCCAGCGCGATTGCTTGTGCAATCCCTTGCGCTACACTCTGCGCTGTATGCTCGGTGTCTGCGTCGGTAAAGAGTAACCACTCGCCCGTTGCTTGCTCGGAGAGACGGTGGCACGCATAGCTTTTGCCATTCCACCCGGAAGGTAGATGGTCGCTGGCATGAATGACCTTGAGGCAGGGATACGACTTTGCCAATGCGTCGAGTTGTATGCCTGTGTCGTCGGTGGATGCATCATTGAGCACAATAACTTCAATATCGGGGTAATTTTGCTTGAGCAGTGAAGTGATGCATGGTGTGATCGTCGTCGCTTCATTACGCGCTGGAACCAACACGCTCACGCGGGGATGCTGCATTGGGAGGGATGAAGCTTGGCGACGTACCCATCGTAAAAAGCGCAGGTTTGACCACAGCCGGTAACTCAAGAAGAATAGGAGAATTAAGGTAGTAAGATGTGACAGCCTTATTAGAAAACGTTGGAGGGTCATGGGTATGTTGTTGACAAGGCAGTTTTGTTAAGCCGATAGTCGTTCTTGAACACTATCAAAGCTATATCTCTTCCACAAATAAAGGGATGGCAAGTTGATGATTGAAATACGTGCGGCATGCACAACGGACCTAGATCAGTTGTTAGTTCTACTTCCGCAGCTTTCATCGCGAGCAACTTCACCTGGCGCACAGGTGGCATCAACCGAAGAGGCAAAGCAGATATTCGCCCAGATGCATGCCGATAATAGGCTAAAATTGCTAGTCGCAGTGGAGACAAATACGCAACGCCTTCTCGGCTCGATTTTACTTGTAGTGGTACCAAACTTAACTTATAGTGGGCGACCTTGGGCCATCATTGAAAATGTGGTTGTTGCACGGTCTGAGCGCCGCAGAGGAGTAGGGCGGCAGATGATAGAGGAAGCCGTGAAGCTTGCGCGTGCAGAAGGATGTTACAAGGTTCAGCTAATCAGTGGCACAAAACCAGAACAGTTAGCTTTTTACAAAGAACTAGGTTTTCAAACAGAGCAGAGCGTGGGGCATAAGCTGTACTTGTGATACTACCAGCCAGTTTACCTATATCCTTTCGGTCGCTTCAACATTAGCAACTATCGATGTTAGATCCTTTTCTAGATCGATTACCCAGTCTTCAACTCCATTGTAGATTCCATCCAAGTACTTGTCCTGACTGATGGCATAGTAACCTAGCCGCTGATAGAGTGCGTAGGCTCTTGGATTAAGATCAGGATTTACTACCAGCCCAAGCTTATTATAGCCTGCTCCTCGCACGAGTTGTTCACATCTCTTGATAATTTGTGTCCCAATGCCCTGGCTTCGGAACTTGGGCTGGATATAGAGGTCAAATAGGTCGGGATATGACGGCGCAGTAATTTTGCCATCCCACTGGATCAACGTCCAGCCAAGTGGTTCGTTGTCGTTCCACCAAACGTACCATGTGACATTAACTGTGGACAACCATTGAATGCGCGCCAGAACATCGGCCTCACCAAAGCCCTCTTTGACTCTCGCTAATTGATCGATATCCATCAATGGATGTGGCGTTGCGCTATAGCACAAATTGTACAGTGACGGCAATCGCATAATGCACACCTATGATCTGCCTTATCAAGCGTTAGAGAAGGCACGCCCTAAGTCCTGAAGAAAAATAAGGCTCTCGCTCGCTAATGCGTCTGCGCTTGGGGCCAAAGGACGCCAGATGCAGGTCGCACCGGCCAATTCTGGGATCACTGCGTTGAAGGATTCAACGGTTATCGTACCTGCATAGCCGATTGCGCGTAATGCTTGGAATACCTCTTTCCATGGCACCTGACCAGAGCCAACGATTCCTCTGTCGTTTTCACTTGCATGGAAATGACGTATGTGTCTACCCGCATGACGGATGGCAGCAGGGGTGGACTTCTCTTCAATATGCATGTGGAAGGTGTCAAGGAGCAGACCGACTGCCGGATGGTTCACTTCTTCCATGAGCCGCACAGCATCCTCTGTGGTATTCAGAAAAAAGGTCTCAAAGCGGTTTAGTGGTTCTAGGGCTAAAGCTACTTGATGTTGTGCGGCAATTTCCCCTGCTTGGCGCAGCGATTGAACACACTGATCCCATTCTCCCGGCAGGCGGCCCCTCCCGCGCAGTTCGCCAACGGGTACTGCGAGGGGGCCACAAACGATGGGGGAGCGCAGAGCCGCGGCCTGGCGGATGACTGCCTCTAGAAAATGTAAGCCAGCGGGACTGGCGCTTACATCAATCAAGTTGGTTTGGGGCGGCATTGCCGTTGAGACAGTACAAGCCAACCCGGATGCGTCCAGTGCCGTGTGGATCATAGCGCTATCGACCCTTTCGGGTGCAAAGATTGGCAGTTCTACGGAGTTGTAGCCCATAGCGCCGATTTGCGGCAGCAGTGCCATTTCATCTGGACCCAACTGGCCGCTCCACACGAGTAGATTCACACCAAAATTTGCCATGAAGTCTGTCTTTCCTTTGCCCGATATAATTAACCCAAGTTGATCCTTGTGACTCACTCTGCTCTGTCACCCCGTAGGGGTCTCTCTGAGGAAGCTATGGCAGAGAGACCCCTACGGGGTGACAGAAGTGGGTAGCAACTTACGTTAAGGTTTCCAGAGTGTAGCCGCGATATAACGTTCTAAAGCTTCGTCGTCATTAAAGTAGTAGGCTGTAACCAGTGTGCCATCCGGGCGCTGATAGGTACGAGGGTAGCCAATGTCATGGTTGCCAGCATTTTGATAGAGCGTGATTGGCTCCTCCCAGGTAGCACCTTCGTCTGCACTCAGCGTAGTCTGAATCGCAAAGGGTGGATTGCGGAAACCATAGGTAATACAGAGACGACCATCGTGCAACTGGGTTAACGTAGGCGGATTACCTCCTCTGCCAGCATCAGGCACAGGGCGGCTTAGATGCTGCCACGAGAGACCATTATCATCTGACGCATAGAGATCGATCCAACAATGGCGTGATGTCGTTGTATGCATTGCCTCGCTGCAACGTACAGCGGTCAAGATCCGTCCAGAAGGCAAGCGCAGGCTGGCAGGCATGATGGTGTAGCCTTCTGGTTCGGGAGTGATCCAAGAGACAAAGTCGAACGACTTGCCGCCATCGGTCGTGCGCGCACAGAAAACTCGCCCCTCCTCGCCGTTGGGTTTCGCCGCGGTGAGAAAGAGCGTGCAGCTATCCGGCCCATCTACCAGATAATCCGTGCGGGCGGCGATACCAGTCTGCCCAAACATAGGCAGCCAATAGGGGCCTTCCCAGCTTTGACAGCGGTCATAGGAGACATAGAACCACGATTTGGCACCCGCACGCAAGTTGGTGCGAGCACACATCAATGCGAAATCAGGGTGGATGAAATTGATCCCGCCTGGACAATCAGTGGGCGCACTTGCACCCTCCAATGCGTTGGCTACCCAGAGGTGAGAATTCATATGTTCATCAGCAGAAAGAGCTCGCCCACCAGGCGTACGACCAGGGAAAGGTTGAATATCCCAGGTTTCGCCGCCATTGAAGCTGCGAGCCTGGATTGTTTCAAAGGGTTGGTCTTTGTCACGAGCATGGAAGGGAACACCCGCTTTGACTTGACCCACGATAAAACCAAGTACGATTTCGTTGCCCCAGCCCCACATGCCATAGTTGGCGGGCCAACCGGCATAGCGATTCGCTTCTCGATAGATGGTGACTTGGTGCATTTTGGTCGTCTCTTCTAGATGGTGTGTTGATATTTGATGGCGAACGACATTCCTGCCATTGTTGACACTGATCACTATCTCTACACTTTGAGAGTTGGTATGTCAATAGGCCTTTTTAGATTTGTGAGTATTTAGATTTACGGTGATGGAGTGTAGGGGTGTACTGGTTGCTGTTCGATGAT
>CAMPHP010000086.1 GCA_946885925.1 uncultured Litorilinea sp. | reverse complement strand
GGGAGTATATGGACTTGCTACGGCTGCGCACCGCTTGTGAGGACGCCGGGCTGCGCCTGAACGCTATCGAGAACGTGCCGATCAAGTTCTATATCAAGGCCATGTTGGGTCTGCCAGGGCGCGACGAGCAGATCGAACACATGCAAAATACCATCCGCAACATGGGCCGCGCCGGGATTCCCATCTTTGGCTATCACTGGGCGATTGACGGTGTATGGCGCACTTCCAGCACCGCCCTAGCACGCGGTGGCGCAAAGGTGACTGCTTTCGATTACGCCGAGGTAGAGGATGCGCCATTGACACACGGGCGCACCTATTCGGACGAGGAAATTTGGGACAACTATACCTATTACATTCAGGCCATCCTGCCCGTGGCAGAGGAAGCCGGTGTACACCTAGCGCTGCATCCGGATGATCCCCCAGTGCCCCAACTGGCAGGTGTAGCACGCGTCATGCGTAGCTTTGAGAACTTCAAGCGTGCTATGGAGATCGGCAACAGCCCAAATCATGGTCTCGATTTCTGTGTCGGCTCCTGGTCGGAGATGGGGCCGGATGTCGTGCTTCCCGCCATTCGCCACTTTGGCAGCCAAGGCAAGATCTTCTACGTCCACTTCCGCGATGTCTTGGGGGCAGTGCCCAAGTTCCGCGAAGCCTTTATCAACGAAGGCAACCTGGACATGTACGAGGTGATGAAGACCTTGAAGGAAGTTGGCTTCAATGGTTTCTTGCTCGATGACCATGTGCCCATGATGAGCAACGACTCCGGCTGGAATAACCGCAGCCGTTCCTTCGCTCTCGGCCAAATGAGCGTCATGCTCGACATGGTAAACCGCGAAAAAGCAGCATAATGTTTGAGGAAGCCCTATTCAGACGTTAAATAGGGCTTCCTCCGGGCACGTATCCCCTTGTTTCTGTTCTTTACGGCTGTACGCGCCATAGCTATCATCTGCATTCCTGCCACAAACAAAGCTGTTCCACATAGGCCGCAGATCCGTCACGCAACCAGCCATCTAGCTGGGCAACCTCTTTGAGTTGCTGCCCGCGCGGGCGTGGAGCTACCACAAAGCCACACTTCAACTCAGGCAAGGCTGTCATATCACCCCAAAGCTTCCCAAACTGTGCCACGGGGAAAATATCCTCCTGCCCCTTACCCCAACGCTTCTTTACATCTTTGAGCGTAATATAAGTGGGCATACGCGCCGCCACCCGGCGCACGGCTGCCGAAACCTTGGCGCTGTCGCTCAGGTCACTCCGCTTCAACCGAAAGACATCCAACAGCGCATCAATATTTACCCACGACGTGCCGGTATTGTAGTAGGAGAGGGCGAACTCAATTTCCTCACGCGGTAACGCCAGCCCCTCCACCAGGCGTACATGACCATCCACGCGTGCCAAACCACCGCCACGGTCATCAATGCGCCGCGTAATCACCTCGCTCGTCCAGGCTGCACCGCTTTCTAGATGCTGGCCCAACACCACTGGGTCTACATCTGCGCCCAGCGTATCGACATTGTGGATCATCAAGGTTTGCAGTTGGGGCTGTGCAGCCAGCAACTCGGCCAATACTCCATTGCGTAGCAAGTTGGGGACTTCATACCAGTGACCTACAGGATGCAGGCATTGCTGGGGTACGTTGTCGGTGTAATCGCTGCCCTCCCCTGCTTGTTGTGCCCAGCCAATCAGCGCGGCGTGCAGGCTGTCTTGCACCTTTTGTGCCTGCTCATCGAGCAACTGCTGCGGCATCTCCTCCCAGGCAAAGCGCAGATCGCGCGCCATCGGCACCAATCGCAACCCGATAGTACGCCCCTGTGAGAGATAGAGCGGCCCCTCATACCCATAATTCTCTGCCGCGGCCAGATGCCCGGCAATAGCGTCATGGGTTACATAGCTAGTGGTGATCATATGGGGCAGCGGCGTGCCTGTGAGTTGGCTCGTGCGGCGGCTTTTGGCAAGATGTACCTCCAAAAAGGTGCGATGCTGCCCACCCAGGCGAGCAAAGGGATGTAGCGCCTTGACCACCCCTGCGCCTTGCGTCCAGCGCGAGCCAGCGCCACCCGCCAATGTCACCACCGCCACCTTGCCCGCGGCCAGGGCATCGAGTCCAACAGCACGCGCATCTGTATAGCGGGGGTCATCCAACGCATGGCTTAGGTCAACGACATCCTCTGGCTCCACATCTTCCAGGCGACTGCTAACCGGCAAGCGATTTTGGGCAAGACCAATGCGCCCCGAACGCAAGTCTGAGCGGATTTGCTCATGTTGCACCCGGTCAAAGCCATAGCGATCCAGAAGCGCGGCCAAGTTCTGTTCTTCCCCGTTTTGGCTCTCACTGGAGGGCAATAGCCGGTCGAACAGTGCCTGTACCATACCCCCCAAGCGCGGATCGGTGCGGCTGGCAACGCCAAAGCGATCTAGCTCGGCACGACGGAAGGCGCTCAGGCTGCGCTGTTCCGTACGCAGCAAAGCAGGTACGGTCAGCGTGTAATAGCCAGGAGGCATCAACGCTTCCTCACCAGTAAGCAACTCGGCCCATGTACCTTGTTCGTTGATCGCAAAGTCATAGACGACCGGTTCCATCGCAAAGGGAACAGCGGTCTCCAACTGGCGCTTGGTTTCGTGCATGATCGCCAGCATACCGGCCTGGGCGCGCGGCTTTACCTTGGGGTCAAAGATAAAGCCCATGCCACCCCCAGCCATACCGCCCATCATCCAAAAGCCCCAAAAGTCCTTGCCATAGCTGGCTTGCACTTGCTGGATCAACTTCTCTGTATAGAGATTGCTGGCCCAAGGAATGATCGCCTGAATCGGCCCGTGGAAGTTGCGATGCGTTGCTGCCCCCACTGCTGCCAGATCTCCTGCATGAAGATGCGCCACAATATCATCAAAGAGGCGAATGGCTTCTTGCCGCCCGCGCCATTCTGCCTCGGCACGCAGCAAATACTTCTCCGTCACCATCTCCAGAATCGGCCCCACATCTTGGGCCATGCCGCCATGCACCATGACCAGGCTCTCTTGCAACCGTTGGCGTGTCTCGACAGAGACATCATCCATCGTCAAGATGCGGTGGTTGGGCAACAACCGCCCGCGGCTTATGCTATATTCTGGGTCATCCTCGCCCGCTTCGACGCCCTGAATGACCTTGATTCCGGGCCATACACCACCCGAATCTTGCCAGCCGCCTCCAGAGCCGCCCAGCCACTCGCCCAGGATGGCCCGCGCCGCCACCATACGCCGCTCATCCTCGCTTAGCGCACCTGTCAGCGAACGTGTCTGCCCCGTGGCGCGCATACAGACAGAGATGAGCGAGGCCAGTAGATTCGTAGAGACCGCCAGACGCGACCCCTTGGGGATGCCGTTGACCTGGCTGACAATCTCAATGCCATAGCCTGGCCCCACCAGCCGCGCCAACAAATCGCGCAAGGGCTGCTCTGCCCCCTCCATCCCCGGTGGCACAATGCCCGCGGCAATCACCGCTGCCTTGAGCAAGCCCAGGTAATCTTTGGCAAAGTCAAAGACCTCGACCAAGGTGGTAATCTCGGCACTTGCCCCCAAGTCCACACTGACCAAGCGCAGTACAGGCTGGTCGATCACGCGAAAAAAGCTCTCGATAGGCGGGCGCGGGCTACCACTTCCCTGCACGCTCAAATCCACAGAGATATTGAGCACGCGCGCCCCTTCGGGAAAATCCATACCCAGAAAGAAGATATCACTCCACCCACTGTGACTTAAATCAAGCCGGACAGGAGTAGATTCGTGCAGGATGGGAAAGAGATTGTTGACGCGCACTTCTGGCGCATAAAGCTCGCGGCGCACACGCAACGGGTGATCGGCAGGATGGCCGATGCGAAACATCCACTGGTTGCCGCGCACCGAGCGCACACTGCGCCGCACCTGGTCGGCGAGTGTCTGGAAGCCTAGCGCGTGATAGGCTGATGCCAGCGCACTGGCGATAGCGTCCGTCGGCCCGCCTTGTTGCGCCTGCGCCTGCAAAAAGAGATCAATTGCCTCCTCAAAACGACGCTTGAGCAGATGGGTATAGCCCTCAAAGGGGAGCAAGCCGGGGGCTCGTTCATCCAGCACCCGCGGCAGATGAAAACGGTAGATGGCATAGAGGAAAAAGAGGGCGCGCACTCGCTCATAGAGATTATCGCTGCTGCGGCGGAAGTGATCGAGCGCGGTACACTCTCTTAGCAGTGCCGCCGCGTCCATCGCGCGGCAGACAGAATCGAGGCTGCGATTGCGCTGCGCCGGGTCTGCCGATGTGATGATGCGAACCAATTCGCTCATAGCGGCCTACCTTCCCGCAGCCAAATCACGTTGGGCCAACATTTCCAAAAGCCGTGACAAGACCTCATCACGGTCTTGTCCGTTGAGCGCCAACGCCACTTGCGCGCTCAGCAACCCATAGCGGACACCCAGGTCATAGCGCGAGTTCTGCTGTTCCAACGCCAAATACTGCTCGCGTCCAGCCAGTTCAGCCAATGCAGATGAAAGTGTCACCTGTGCGATGGTGTCCGGCGGTGCCACAGCAATTTGCCGTCCCAAGATCTCCATCACTGTGGGCGTCAAGACATGCATGCCAAAGAAGCAAAGATAATGGCCTGCGCGCAACCCGGGGATAAGCAAGCTCTGTTCAGCCACGGTGGGAGTGGGTTTCTCCATCACAGTATCCACACGGTAGCGATCACTGTGACCGGAGATGCGCCGCCCGCCGATGACTCCATAATAGGGCAGTAGGCTCTCACGCGTCGCCTGCACCGCCGAAACAGTACACGCCTCGGCTTGGGCTATCTCCACCAAATGCTGGGCGCAGCTTTGAGCATCGCTCTGCACATACAAATGGTCACCGACGAGATGCAAAAAGGGGTCATCTCCGGTAAAGGTGCGTGCCGTATAGAGCGCGTGCCCATAGCCTAGCGGCTCGGTTTGGGGTACAAAGTGCAACCGCCCCACATGGTCGCCCGCCACCGCGGCATAGGCGGCTTCATCGCCAGGATGCACCACCACGCCGATGGTCTCCACCCCTACTTGGACGATTTCGTTGAGTAGGATATGCAGCACCGACCGTTCGACGCCATCGCGGTCGATCAAGATTTGGAGGGGCAGAGTGCGTTGGCGGCTTCCTGCTGCCGTAATCAGGGCTTTGGTGATCTTCATGGCCTCGGCTCATAGCTTGGTTGGTAGGGCACCCCCTACTATAAGAACTTGTAGACTTAATTCAGACGCGTAACGATTCGGTATTCCCGTCAACAGCCAGCGATTGGCCTGATAACTTGCGTCCGGCTGGTGAACAGAGAAAGAGTATCATATCAGCGATGTCTTGGGCCTGGATAAAGGTGTGAAGTGAATTCTGGCGTAGATATCTCTCGCGCGTCACTGCAAACTCCTCTCCTTGTGCGGCAGCGCGTGCGCTGATCACGCCATCAATGCGCGGTCCTTCCACTGGCCCCGGACAAATCGCATTGACGCGAATCTTATGGTCGCCGAGTTCCATTGCAAGCGTCTTGGTAAATCCGATAACCGCCCACTTGGAAGCGGCATAGGGGGCGCGCAAAGGATAACCAAAGAGTCCCGCGACAGAGGAAAGATTGACGATTAGCCCGCCACCTGCTGCTTTGAGCAACGGCACTGCCCGCCGCGCGCAGTAGAACTGGCTGTTGATGTTGACCGCCATCGTGCGATCCCAGGCGTCAATGTCCAGGCTCTCCACCGGTCCGGTTGGCCCAGCAATGCCCGCGTTGTTAACCAGCACATCCAGCCCGCCTAGTTGTGCTTCGGCCTCGTCAAAGAGCCGGTCCACCTGTGCCGGGTCAGCTACATCCGCCACCGTACTGCTCAAACCAGGCAACTCCGCGCGGCTAACCGCCAAACGATTCTCATCCAGATCACAAATATGTACATGCGCTCCTTGTTGGAGAAAGGTAGCGGCAATAGCGCGGCCAATACCCCCCGCCGCGGCAGTCACAAGTACACGCAGGCCGGTCACGTCAACACTCATGGATTATTCTTTCTATACGCTGTTTTGAGGATGCAAGGGAACGGCTGGCGAATTCGTCCCGACGATAGAAAATGGTCATAACAAAAATTCGTCGGAATTCAAACTTAATATGGTCCGACAATATTCATCATAGATCATCATAATAGGTTATATTCAATAACAGCACAGCGCTTTGTGCAAACATCATAAATCACATTGTATGTAATATGATTTCACAGCTGATTGTTACAACTATGCACTTGTATATGTCCATTGATTCCATGTTTATTGATTACACATCCAGTGGCGAGGTCATCGAATGAAGTGGCGGCTTTGGGCCAGTTTAGCTTGTTTCATGTTGCTGGCGATATTATCCTATGTAGAAAGTACGAGTGCCTCCGAGGGTCCTGAAACACTACCCGTCGAAAAGTATTCTGCAAGCCAGATAGATTTTCCTTTTGCCGAGCAAACACCCTCTGTATCGTCATTGATTACCGAAACTTCAACATTGCCCTTATCAACCATCATGCCCCTACCGCGAGCCACAACGCAAATCACCGCTGCAAAATCAGAGGGGCAATCTGCTACCCCAGCCAATCAGTTCCAGAGATAAGCCTATTTTCTCAACTATCCGGCCCTAAAGCTCGCGCCATCAAAAAGGGTGCATCCACGAATAGATGCACCCTTTTAACCCTACTGCATGTCTAGCGGATTCCTACCCATAGCGTGAAGTCATCCCCATAGCCATCTGTAGGCGCTAAGACTTCCAGGTAATAATCTTGAGTGGCGGGCAGATAGCCAGACCAGAGTTCGTTGATGTTGGCTGCACCCAAGAAAACCCATTCTTCCGTGTAGACATTCACGCGTGCTGGATGACCGTCTAGAGTAGTGAGACGCACGCTCATGGTCTGCCCGCGCAATGCACGCAGCACATAGCGGCGTACAGGAGTTCCACTATCCACATAATCCCACACCGTGGTATTGGTAGCTCCTGCCGGGAAACGGATGCGCTGTGTGGGTGGGGGAGGTACAGGCGTCGGCGTTGCCGGAGTTGATTGGATGGTAATCACCAACCCATAGGTCGTGGGCGGTGCATCCGCAGGGGATTGGAGCGAGACGATATAATCCTGAGTGCCTGGCAATGTGCCGCTCCAACGCTCGCCGGCATTGGCAGACCCCAGTTGCGTCCCATTCTCGTTGGCAACGGTCAAGCGGAACGGCCCGCCACCTGACCAGCTTTCTAGGGTCATTATCTGACCCGCACGCGCGCCCAAGATATAACGCTTGGTCGCCGCCGATGGCAGATAGCCCGTTACCTGGGCACTGATTGCCCCTCTTGCAAATCGAATCCGTTCCGGTGTGGGGTTTGGCGCTTCTGGCGCATAGGGAATGTCAACGCGTAAACGGTAGCCTGTAGACTCTACATAGGGTGGTGCCATGACATTTAGCCGGTAGTCACCCGTGGCGGGCAGGGTTCCCGACCAGTGTGTGCGCCCAAAGGCAGACCCTAGCGTATTACCGCTAGGGTCAAAGACCATCACAAAAATAGGGCCGCCTTCCGAAGTTGCTTGCACGGTCATCTGCTGACCGGCAAGTGCGCCCAGCACATAGCGTGCTGCTTGCCCACCACTCAACGTAGCATCAATCGTGGCGCTGGTTTCGCCAGGAGCAAATTGGATGCGCTGCACAGTACTTTGGTGGAAGGGTGCTGCCTGCACCGGGGCAACAATGGCAAAGTTCAACACAAAGAGTACGGCCAACAACAGGGAGCGTTGTACTTTATCTACTTGGCTACACAACATCTTATCCCCCTATCTATACGCAATCTCTACGCAGGCACGCTTTGAACATCTCCCACATAAAACCGAAGTTTAGCGCACCTCGGCAAGGAGCTGTGCCAAAAGGCTCTCCATCGCCGCGGCGTCAACAGGTAGACCATCTACTTGGGCGATTGTGATCAGGCGCGGATTGCGCTCTTCTGCACGCCAGATGTAGACACGGTGCATAGGCGAAATTCCATCGGGATTTGGGAAGTTCAAAAGTTGCTTGGCAGGCGCATTTGCCACTGTCAAGTCACTCACGACCACAGCCGATTGTTCTTCGAGCGGCAACGCAGCCAGTTCTTCTTCCACCCACGCATCTAGCGATTGTGCCAGAATACCCATCGGATAGGAGAAAGTCACGGCATAGCTATGCCCCTGGAAATCCCCCTCTAGTTGAATTGCGCCTTCATATGCGCCTGCACTGTTGACCGTCCACCCCGCAGGATAAGCAATGTCCCACGCTGTATTGAATTGCTCGCGTGTCCACCCTTCTGCCGGTTCTGTAATATCCTCTGGGATAATCTCTGGGACAATCTCTGAGGCACTCTCTGTTTCAGTCCCAATGTCGGTCACGCTGTCACTCTCAGCAGGCAGCGTAGGCACAACCGCTACAGCTGGTGTATCTACTACTGGCGTATCTACTGGTACCTGAACCGTGGCTGCCGGTTCCACCGCGGGGACGGGTGCCGCCGGTGCATCTGTGCTGGGCACGGACGCGCTTGGTGCACAGGCCGCTAGGAATAGTGCCAAAGCAGGCATGAACGCCTTTGCAAAGTGCATACGAATGTTCTCTTTCTGCATAGGTCGCGCACCTCTGACCGGAGCTTGCGCGGCGCATCTCTACAAAGTTGGGCCAGCAGGAACGCGATACATTGAGATGACGCCGCTCCCAATAGACGAACCAAGAGGTTCATCTGTTCCCAGCCCAGTCTGCTACCTATATGCGAAAGAGAGTATTCTT
This sequence comes from uncultured Litorilinea sp., assembly GCA_946885925.1. Next base: position 30 of record CAMPHP010000086.1, on the reverse strand, counting down.
CTAGGTACCTGTCCCCTGCTGATCGGATCA
>CAMPHP010000085.1 GCA_946885925.1 uncultured Litorilinea sp. | reverse complement strand
CTGAATAACATCGTGCCATCGGTGCGCGGCGGATCTGCAAAGCTGACATTAATGCGAGTAGCACCCATATGGATTGCAGTCTGGAGTGCCTCTGTGATCTGTTCGGGAGTTCCGGCAATGCCGTTGCCTGCGACCGAGCGAACACTGTCACTCTCTTGCAGGCGACGTACTTCCTCTTGGGTTTCGGCAATGAGGATTTGCGGAGCCATGACCTGGACAATCTCGTCGTAATCTCGTCCTACGTCACGACAATGTTGTTTGAGGACTTCTTGCTTTTGGGCATAGGCTTCGGGTGTTTGGTAGATATAATTCCACCAGTCGGCATGTTGCGCCACAACACGCATCAGGTATTTCTCGCCGGAACCGCCAACCATGATAGGTGGCACAGGTTCTGGCTTGGGTTCGCAATAGGCGTTTTCTAATTGGTAGTGTTTGCCATGAAAGGTAACAGGCGTGTTGGTCCACATGGCACGGCAGATCTGGATTGCTTCAGCCAACTGCTCAATACGAACACGAGCGGATGGAAAGGGCCAGCCATAGGCCCGGTATTCCTCTTCGTTCCAACCAGCCCCAATGCCGAGTACGACGCGGCCTCCGGATAGTATCTGGCAAGTCGCTGCCATCTTGGCGAGATGGGCGGGATTGCGGAAGCTGTTGCAGAGCACTTGATGACCGCAGATCTTGTCCTCATAGCGAGAGAGCGCATAGGCAAAGAGACTCCATCCTTCAGCCACATTGCGATTGGCATATTGGACGTGGTCAGGAAACCAGATCGACTCGAAGGGGGCGACGGTGGCATCCAAGTAGGGCATGGTAGCACCGACGAGGCCGGAATAGATATTAAGACCGACAGGAATCGCCATCTGCTGCTCCTATTGCGCTGTTAACTGAGAATAGGTTGGGGCGCATGTTAATGCGCTATTATATATCCCACGCCACTTTTTAGCGTCAAATCCGCGCCCATGTAAGAGGTCTTTGGTCACCTACGCTGCTTTGGGTACCCTGGTTATTCACCCCAGGGCATAGGCGCGGGTTGCGTGAAGGTGCTATGCACCTCGACCGGATGCCCTTCGGTGTAGGACTGCTGGATCGCACACAGAATCTCTACGACATGGGCGGCTTGTGCACCCGTGGCGCGTTGTGGACGGTTTTCGGCAATTGCGTCTGCCATCTCGACCACAGCACGTCCCCATTCCGTGCCGGGGAAAGGTTCTTTGACCGGGGGAACAGCCTCATAGATCCCTCTAAACTCAGCGAATTCTACCGGTGCTTGAAAATCCTGGAAACTACCCAGGTAGAGCGAACCTAGATCGCCGTGAAATTCTAGCCCCTTTTGCTTGCTGTGTTGTCCTACATAGAAATTAGTGGTCAGACGGACGACAGTTCCGTTTTCGAGCTCCACCGCGGCCACGACCCAATCGGGCGTATCAATGTGAAAGGGAATGTTATCTTTGGTCACGCGGTTGGGATACAGTACTTTGCCATAGGCTGTGACCTTTTTGGCGGGTCCAAAGAAAGTGGTGACGAGAGTGAGCGGGTAGACACCTACATCAAAGAGCGCGCCAACTTCATAGAAGGGGCCAGGGTTGGGATGCCAGGACTCAATGCGTCCCCAATTGACTTCACAGTAGACGACACGCACTTCTCCCAATTTGCCATCGCGAATGGTTTTCCATGCGGTCTGTTGTGCTTCGCCCATAAAGGTAATAGGCGAGCAACTTAGGCGCAGCCCCTTGGCATCAGCAAGCGCAACTAATTCTTTGGCCTCTGCATAGGTAAGTGCTAGCGGTTTTTCACTGTGGACATGTTTGCCCGCGTTTAGACATTGGGTGATGACCGCTGGGTGGGCATGGTGGATGGTGAGATTAATGATCAGATCGATGCTCGGATCGGCCAGCATATCATCCAGGCTGGCATAGACGCTTCCACCAAATTGATCGACGAGAGCTTGGGCACGGCTCAAGTCGATATCTGTCGCCCCAGCCAGCTCAATTTGAGGATAAGGCGCGAGAGTTCGAGCATAGGGACCAGCAATATTGCCACAGCCGACAATACCGACACGCAAGGGTTTGGTTGACATAAACTGTTCCTGTGTAGGTGGTGCGGGTTGCGAAACTAATTTACTTCTTCATCGCCACGATCAGACCGTCGCGGATGGGAGCTAGGGTCGTGATCCATTGGCTGCTGTCGGTGAGTAACTTGGTTACTTCGCGCACGCCGGTCGTGGAAGGAGAATTATCTTCCTCAAAGATCTTGCCACTCCAGAGCATGTTGTCAATGATGAGAAGACCGCCAGGGCGCAGTTTTTCGACGATAACGGGTACTGAGGCAGGATAGCCCTGTTTATCGATATCGTTGAAGATGATGTCAAAGGTGTCATCGGTTCCACGCAGTGTTTCGACCGCTTCACCCACATGATAGCGCACCAAATCCGTATAGCCGAGCGCACCTAGATGTTTGCGTGCCATCTGCGATAGCTTTTCGTCCCATACAACGTGATGCACAACGCCGCCACCATTTTCCTGAACAGCACGCGCAAACCAGGCTGTGGAATAACCATAGCCGGAACCCAATTCAAAGACCCGCTGTGCGCCAGTCATGCGCGCTAGTTGGTAGCAGAGTTGGCCTGCTACTGGCCCAACGATGGGAAAGTTGTGTTCGCCAGCATACTTCTCCATTGCCACCAGTTCGGCAGGGCGGGGTGGAACTAACTGTTCCAAATAGCTTGCAACCTGAGGTGAGATGAGTTCTGAGGCCATTAGATTCTCTCAACTGTTATGGGTTGGTAAATTGGCTAAAAACGAGCAGTTGCGTCCGGTTCAACGAGAAGACGCAACTGCTTTGGGGCATTTAGGAACGAACGGCGGCACGCGCGCGGCGAGCTTGGCGCTCTTGCTTGATCTGCTCACTCATGGCGGTAGCTGGACCCTTGCGCATGACATTGATGATCTCTGCCATAATACTAACGGCAATTTCGGCAGGTGTGCGCCCGCCAATATCTAGACCAACGGGTGCATGGATGCGGTCAAATTTCTCTGGGGCAATCCCTTGTTCTTGCTCTAGGAGATCAAAGACTGCGCGAATGCGGCGCTTGCTGCCGATCATGCCGATATAGGCAAAGGGATCGTCCAATACTTCGACCAGACAGTCAACATCATGTTGGTGGCCGCGTGTCACCAGGACGATATAGGTGTGTTTGTCAAAACCTACTTTCTCGCGCAAGGTCACAAGTTCGGCGCGGAAAGGGCCAGCAATGACTTGCTTTGCCGTGGGGAAGCGGGCTGGATGTGCGTATTGGGGACGGTCATCCAGCACAGTCACATCAAAGTCACAGGTGGCGGCGATGGAGGCCAAAGGAACCGCAATATGGCCCGCGCCCACGATAATCAGGTGTGAAGGCTGTACTTGCACCTCTACAAAGACTTTGACTTCGCCTTCGAGTTGCGTATAGGTGAGATGACGATGCTCGCGTTCGTCCAGCGCAGCGCGCGCGTCGTCATAGATGCGCTCAGTTAGCTCACCCAATTCCAGATTGCCCACAGGCTTACGGTCAAGAGCCTGCCAGAGCAGTATGTGCTGCCCCACCGTGCCATCATAGATACCTGTGGCATTGGTCACGGTGATCAATGCCACAGCTTCGCGCTCCTCTAACGAGTTTACAAGCGCGTTCAGAATGTCTTGGTTCATTCGCCCTCTTTGCGCCATGGCTCGATAAAGACATTCATAACGCCGCCACAGACTCCCAAGCTCTGCATGGAGATTTCTTCGGTGAGATCTACAAAGACGTTGCGCGCTTCGCCATCTTGGATGACGTCAAGACCCGCGCGGATGACATCTGCTTCGCCACAGCCGCCGCCGATAGTGCCGACATGTTGACCATAGGGGTGGATGATCATTTTTGCCCCAACTTCGCGCGGAACAGAGCCTTTGACATCTGTAATGGTGGCAACCGCGACAGTCAGCCCTTGATCTACAAGGCTATTGAGATGATGATAAATGGTTGCAGACATGCTCTTTGACCTCCAAACACTCTCCGCATGGAAAAGACAACGAGTCATGCGGTCCTTAACTCTATCGTTAGCGTCTAGAGTTATTTCTCTAGAGGGTTCTCTAAATAATCCTATTGCGTATTCTATCACATGCTCATAAGCAAGTCGTAACCCTGGTCGGCATAACCACTAATGGAAATGGCCTGCACAGCACCTAGCTGGCAGGCCATCTGTCTGTTGTATACTCAAAAGATGTAAACAATTAATCTTGATCACATCTCTTTTGCCGCCAAGGCTTGATAGTCGGCAGGGGTATCAATATCGCGCAGGATGCTATCGGTATCTACCTCTACATAGGTGATAGATGCCTGGTGGCGCTGGACAAGCGTGCGTAAGGTATCGTCGTGGGAGAGGGAGAGTAGTTCGGGCCAGAGGTGGGCGGGTAAGTAGAAAGGATGACCCCGGCGCATATTGTAGCTAGGGATTACAATCTGGAATGGAGAGCAGCGTGCTTGGGCGATGACGCGGCGGATTACGTCAACGGGAATATGGGGTTGGTCGCCTAGCGCGAGGAGCGTACCAAGATATGGAGTGGTTTCGGCAAGCAGGTGGCGTACACCTGCTTGATAGGAACTGAGCATTTCGCCCTGCAAGTAATCAGGGTTGTCGATCAATTGGGCTGGAGCATCACCCAAGGCAGCGGCCATCTCCGCGGCGCGATGGCCCACCACACAGAGGACAGGTGAAGCACCTGCCTCGGCTAGGTGAGACGCCACACTGCCCAAAACTGTGCGTTTCCCCCAAGGTAGCAGTTGCTTAGGTTCACCCATGCGCGTGCTGCGCCCGGCAGCCGCTACAACGGCGGCAACCTTTTCTGTGGACTCGGCTAGGTTGTCGTCGGGCATAGCAGAATGGGTCATTGCATAGTATCTAACAGGGTGGAGAACTCGTGTAGGTGCAGGTCTAGAAGCTTAGTTGGAAGAGGCTTTGTCCACCCATGACGACCAATATCGCCAAGCCCACGAAATAGACAACTGTGGCAAGCAAGGCTATGTACCCGCCGATAATAAAATAGCCATCACGTTGCAACATACCCAACGCTAATAAGAGAATTGCAACGCCAGGCAGGGTATTTGAGAACGGGATAAAGCTGAGGGGAAAGAGCAACAAAACTCCGCCAGCTGTGAGAGCCAACCCATTCAAGCGATTGGCAACTGCGCCAGTCGTAAACCTGGTCAGGCGCGGGCGCATCCAACGTTCTATCTTCTGAAAGAACTGCACGCCTTTTTCCAGCGTTGGAACTAGATGCTCGTTGCTGATGGGTCGATCCATGAGACGAGAGGGCAGCCAGGGCAGACGATTAAGCACAAGGCTGATACCGATCAGAATGATCACCAACCCGAATACGGTACTCACGCCGGGGATTGATACGGGCAGCAGGAAGGGAAGTGTCAGAATTACACAAAAGAGAAGCAGTCCCTGTTCCCCGATGATGACTAATAAATCGCGCAGAGTGATGTGTTCGCCCTGAATCTTTGAAATGACCTGTGTTAACGCAGTGCCCAGCGAAACTTCGGTATCGTTGAATTGTGTGCTCATAAGTTGCTCTCTTACTCCTCCATAATGAGTACATTCCATCTCAAGACCCTGCTGATAATCGCTATGCTTTAGTGTTATTCCCGAATGCATAACCGATCTCGCCAAGGCTATAGGTGGTTGGAAGTACTACGCATCCTTGCGGTTCCCGTCACGAATACGGGAAAATTGCCCTTCGGTTTCTAAACTCTGCATAGTTAGGCATGGGTCAGGACTGGGCCATCTAGACAAAGGACTTTGCCTTCATGTTCACAAGCACCGCAGATGCCAATGGCACAGCGCATATAGGCTTCCCAACTTAGCTGGCTGGGGATGCCATAATGCTGGCCCAACGCTTGCAACGCCGCCAGCATACCATGTGGGCCACAGGCATAAATGCCATCAATCTCTCGCCGCTCTGCCAGGGGTAACAAAGCGTCGGTGACGCGACCGTGCATGCCTGCGCTGCCATCTTCGGTGGTGGCGATGACATGCAAGTTGTTATGCTCTGTGGCGAGGTGGCGAAAACGATCGACATAGAGCAGATCGTCCGCTGTACGTGCGCCGATAATGGTGGTGATAGACTCTACTTGTGATAAGGTTGTCTGCGCAAGCCACAAGAGCGGGGCAACACCATAGCCTCCACCAACCAATGCCAGCCGCGTTTGCTCGGCTGGTCGCTGGTAGCCGCGGCCAAAAGGGCCGCGCAGCCAGAGGGGGTCGCCAGGACGTAGCTCGTGCAACAAGCGGCTAAAGGGGCCAACAGCGGTAACCATGAGGGTGATTGGATTCGCATTGACCAGCGAAAAGGGCTTTTCATCAAAGCGCGGCAGCCATACCATCACGAACTGGCCTGGATAGGCAGCTAATTGGCCATCAAGCACGATGGTAACCGTGCGATAGTTCTCCGAAAGAATCTGCTTTACTTTGAAGAGTGTGGGCAGAGTATAGTGCAGGGAATTTTGCACAGCCAGCTGCCCAGCAGGTAGGTCGAGTGAGTGATTAGTCGCCACAGGCATAGATCTCGCAAATGAACGGTACGCAATGCTCCCATAGTACCTGTCCTCTGCGGGTTGAGCAAATCTGTAAGGATATTTCGTCATAGAGTGCCGTCCCGATGACTATTCTGCGCTCACCTTCATTGTGGCTTTATGGTGTTTTGTGGGTGGAGCGCGACCACAGGCAGTAATTCATATACGATTTCCTCAAGTTTCGCTGGCCCAGTTTTGTGGATGTCGATCCCAAGCAACCGGCTCAACTCGCGGGCGGCAAACGGATGTTCACGACGATAATTAAGAAGTACCTGCGCCCCCACATCGGGTGACACACTTTCCGCCCGCATGGCTAATTTGCGCCGCCCGACTTGAATGACAATTGCGGGCGTGGCGAGCAAATTTTGATACCAGTCAGCTTTATAACCCCAACCGGAAACAATGTAGTACGTGTCACTTGCTTTGTCATGCGCTACCACCTCGACAACAGTTTGCCGTAGCTGACCTGATTTGCGTCCAATGTGATTGAGAAGTAGAAATCGCTTGCCAAGTAGCCATCCCAGGTTCAGCCGGTACAAGACCACGGGCACGCGAAGCACCCATCGTAGCAGTCCTTTGGGCGGATTTGTGACCAATGGTGCTGGCATAAGATCATTCCCTACAGGGCCGTTGCTTGGTTCCTTGGTCAAGTAGACGGTTGGGCGGGACTCAGCCCTTGACTGCTCCCATCGTCAAGCCGCCTACGACGAAACGTTGGAGCAGCATATAGACGAGAACCGGGGGAACAGTCGTCACCACAGCACCTGCCATTGTCAAGCCCCAAAGCATGGTATCAGCGAGTTGGAAGGAGCGCAGCCCAATTTGTACTGTCCAGAGCGTGTCACTTTGGACAAAGACCAGGGCATAGAGGAATTCGTTCCAGAGATTGGTGATACTAAAGACTGCCGAGGCAATGATCCCGGGTGCAGCAAGGGGCAGCACAATACGATAGAGCACACCCACGCGTGAACAACCATCAATCCGCGCTGCATCCTCCAACTCAACCGGCAGCCCTTTGAAGTAGCCCAAGAGGAGCCACGTGATAAAGGGGAGTACGAGCGTGGGGTAGGTGATGTAAAAGGCCATACGCGTATTGAGCAGTGTCATCTCATTGAGCATGACAAAAAGTGGAATGAAGAGCAGGGTTTGGGGCAGGAGGTACAAGAAAAGAACCGTCTTGCCCAACGTCTGCCCGCCGCGAAAACGCAGCCGCGCCATCGCATAGGCCGCAAAGATGCCAGCGATAAGACTGGAAAAAGTGGCAACGAGGGTAACAATGCTGGTATTGACGAGCCACGGCCACATAGAGGTTCCGTCAAAGAGCTTTTGGTAATTCTCCAAGGTCAAGGCATCAGGTATCAACATGCCCTGCCGCTGATAGACCTCTTTGGGGGTACGCAGTGAGGTGAGGACATTCCAGTAGAGTGGAAAGGCTACCACTACGACAAAGAAAAAGAGGACAACATAGGCGGTGATTTTGCGGAAGCGTTTTTCGGCGCGGATTCCGTAGAACATGACCTATTCCTCCTGCCACATTTTGGGCGCTAGATAGAGGATCAAGGCGAAGAGAAAGGGCATCATAATGGCTGTGGCGGCAATGGCATAGCCTAGCCGGTTGCCCACGAAGCCCAACTGAAAGGTATAGGTGCCAAAGATGTTGGTGGCATCATTGGGGCCGGTGCGGGTGATGATAAAAGGCAGGGCAAAGTCGTTAAAGGTCCAGATTGTGGAGAGCATCAGCGTCACAATGATGATTGGCTGGAGGCTGGGCAGCGTCACATAAATAAAACGTTGCCAGAGCGTTGCTCCATCCACCTCGGCAGCCTCGAACTGTTCGCGCGGGATGGCTTGCAGACCGGCCAAAAGGCTTACCCCAAAGAAGGGAAAGCCTCGCCAGACATTGGCGAGGATCACGGCGACCATTGCAAAGTAGCGGTCGGAGAGCCAGGGCACGGGGGCATCAACAAGATTCGAGGATTGAAGGATATAGTTGAGGACGCCAAAGGTGCCATCAAAGATCCAGCGCCAGGTTAGGGCTGTGACAACGGTAGGCATGGCCCACGGAACTAATAAGAGGCCGCGCCAGAAGCCGCGCCAGCGAATATCTTCGTCCAAAACCAGCGCCATGATCATGCCAATGACTAATTTGAGAATGACGGCAACAACTGTGTAAACAATGCTGTTGATCGCCACTCGCATAAAGCGGTTATCTTC
>CAMPHP010000084.1 GCA_946885925.1 uncultured Litorilinea sp. | reverse complement strand
CCACCGTGCCGAGGTGCCCGCCGATGCTGTGCGCTATGCCGATGTCACCTTAAACCCACGCACACGCCAGGTTTTTCGAGACAAGGAAGAGATTCAACTGACAGCCAAAGAGTTTGATCTGTTAGAACTTTTTATGCGCCACCCCAACCAGGTGCTAACGCGTGAACTCATCTATGAGCACATTTGGAACTATGACTTTGGGGGCGAAAGCAATATTATCGAGGTCTACGTGCGCTATCTACGCACCAAGTTAGAGAGTGGTGGGCGTTCTCGCTTGATCCAAACCATCCGTGGCGTGGGCTATGCCATGCGTGAAAGCTGATCATGAACTCAGCCTTAGCGTCATTCAGAAACAAGACACGCCCTCTTGAGATCATTCATTCAGCGGCTTTTCACACTCTCCTCATCTGGATTTCAACTGCGAGCACGAACATGGCAATATGCTGCCGCAAGTTCTGTCTAAACCTACCAGACCCTACTGGCGAGTGCTGCCAGCGCGCTCATCTATTCAGCCCGCGCCTGCGAGCGTCGATTTTCCAATGACGATTCGTTTGCGGTTAACGCTCTGGTACACGGCTCTTCTGGGTTCAACGCTGATCCTATTCAGCTTTATCTTCTATTCCACCCTAGCAGCTAATCTGTGGATGCAGACCCAGCAAGAAGCGGCACGCCAAGCAAGCGAAGTGGCTAATACACTGGCGCAACAATTGCAGGGTAACATTCTTATCATCCGCAATAATCCTACGCGCGTCCAATTCCCTGATCTGGACTTCTTTAGTAATGCCGTGGGCGTGCAGATCATCGACCTCAATGGCATGATCCTCAAACGTAGCAACAACCTGGGGCAGATGTCGGTACAAAACTATGCGGACGCCTTGCCCACTATTCGCAATGGCAAATCCCATCGCTTTTATACCACCAGCGAAAATGACATTCCGCTCTTGGTCTATACAGTGCCGATCATTGCCAACCGCACCATTGTCGGCGCAGTGCAGGTCATCAAGCCTGTGGCGGGGGTGACGAACACGCTCAACCAGGTCAGCCGCTATCTCATTATCGGTACAGCGCTTAGCTTAATCCTGGCAGCAATCGTGGGCGCATTTCTGGCGCGTCGCGCCCTGGCTCCCATTGACACCATCACCCAGACCGCCGGGGCCATTAGCCGCACCAAAGATCTCAGCCGCCGCCTCAACATTCCCAACGATGCCAGCGAAGTTGGGCAACTAGCAGCTACCTTTAATGAGATGTTGGATCGCATCCAACAATTGTTCAAGACACAGGAGCGGTTGATTGCCGATGTCAGTCACGAGCTACGGACCCCGTTGACCACTGTGCAAGGTAATCTCGACCTAATGCGCCGCTATGCTGCCACCAGTGCCCATGACCCGGAGCGTGCCCAGCATATGGCGGCCATGTTGCAAGAAACCTTGACCGAGGCAGAGACTGAAACGGCGCGCATGAGTACGATGATCACTGATCTGCTGACACTGGCCCAAGTCGATAGTGGTGCGCTGCAATTACAGCGAGAGCCTGTCGAGATGGACACACTGCTCCTCGATGTCTATCGCCAAACGCGCCGCATTGCCCAACAACGGCGCGGGCCTCAAGCACTCGAAATTCGGATGGGCAGTGAGGATCAAGCCTTGGTCTATGGTGACCGCGAACGGCTGCGCCAGATCCTGCTCAATCTAGCAGACAATGCCATCAAATACACACCCAATGGCGGTGTGATCACCTTCGGCTTAGAAAAGAGCAACGGATGGGTCAAAATCAGCGTCAGTGACACAGGGATTGGCATTAGCAGCGAGGATCTACCCTTTGTTTTTGACCGTTTCTATCGCACCGACAAAGCACGTAGCCGGGAATTAGGCGGCAGTGGCTTGGGGCTTAGCATTGTTCAATGGATTGCCTACGCCCACCAAGGCAAAGTCACGGTCAGCAGCGAACTCCAAAAAGGCAGCACCTTCACCCTTTGCCTGCCCGCCTACGAAGATAGCCAATCCGCCACTTCGTAAGTATGCAGACACCTTCCTGGAAGCCACCCAGAGGGTTCCAGGCTTCCAGGAAGGTTGTTTTTCAAGGTTCTGCCCCTTAAACTCCCAATCAAAAATGGCCCTGATCCAGCAGGATTAGGGCCATTGTCATAGCAATTACACTGTTTTGTTGGAACTGACCGCCTTGTTGGCTACCTACTCCACCCTGGTTACGGACTGCACCATCAACTCAATAGTCTCCCCGTCAGCCAAGGCGAGTTCAGTGTCTCCAAAGACAGCGGCAATGGCTCCGGTGGCCTCGCGTACGTCAAGATAGAGGATCACAGGCAGAGATACGCCATCCCCCATATCTGCTTCACCCACCAGTTGGAACGTCAATCCACTCTCATGGCGAAAGACCGTGCTCTGCTCCTCATCCAACATCATCTCATTGCTAGAATCTCCCAACAAGACCAATAATTCGCTAATCAGGGCAGCAGACGCTGCGGAGTCAAGCTCGCCCCCTTCCGGATCATAAAGCGCCAATATTTCATCGGCGACATCCTCACCGAAAGACTCCTCATTGCCCATCGTAACAATATAGCGCACTTCTGATTCAGCCGCGACCACAGGAAATTGCGAATCGCCTGAATCCATTGCATACCATCCAGCAGGCAACTCAAACTCCACTGTGGCTTCGGCATCTGTATACGCCAAGGATTCATCCCCAGCCGCAACCAACGTAACCAGCTCTTCATCAAAAACGATACTCTCTGCAACCAGGTTTATACCCTCGGCCACCTGGGCCCACTCTTCCGGTGGTCCACCCGCCACAAGAAGATAGGTATGCTGATTTGGTGCGGCTATATACATAAGACCTGTTGCGTCCACATCTCCTACATTGCCGGAAAAACCCAACTTTGCCATTGGCAACCCTTGCGCGGTGTAGACGGTATCAACCTCGTCAAGTTGAGCTGCTTCGGCAAGGTCAGCGACCAGGAGTTCGGCTTGGCTGCGGAAAAGAGCAAGTGCTAACAGGCTGGGAAAATCGACTGCACTATCTTCCTCAAGAGAGATAAAGAGATCTGTACCTGGAATTTCTATCGTGAAACTGGCGACCTCCCCCTCAGATGATTCAACAATCCAATCAACAGGAACCTGAATTGTCACACCACCGCTGCTATACTCCGCAAGATCTGTGAGATTTAGCTCTGGCAGAAGTTCAGGCGTGCCAACGGATTCCTCAGTTGGTTCGGGCGTTGGCTCTTCGGTAGGATCAACTACAGGAGGATCAACCGCCGGTTCAGGTGTTGGTTGCAGAAAAGTCGTGCCAGAATCTGTCGACGTAGCAGCCGGAGCTAACAGAGCGGCGACCTCTTGCGCTGCCAGCTCAACCGTGGCGCGCACTTCTGGGTCAAGGATTGTTTCCTGAGCCATGACCGCTAGGGGTGTCAGCGCAAGTGTTAACGCCACTATCCCACCCACTACTTGCTGTCGCATTAATTACTCCTTCGGATTTATGATTGAGGGTTTGATTGCCTACTACAAGCTGTCGCGACCCTGCGGGTCAAGAGGCACTTCCACACCTGTGACATTTCTGCTAGCATTTCCAGAGACATTCCCACTCGCCCTTCCCACTTACAGCCTTGTGGTTGCAAGATGCGCCTCGTCGTCCTGTTCTACCGGCAATGCGACAAAGAATGTCGTTCCCTTACCCGGTTCGCTGCGTGCCCACACCTGCCCGCCATGAGCCTCCACAATTGCCTTCGTCAGAAACAGCCCTAATCCCGTTCCCAGGGTGCTACGACGCAAGCTTGTGTCTACTCGATAGAAACGATCAAAGATCAGCGGAAGTTCATCTTTGGGAATGCCAATTCCCTCGTCTGCCACAAAGAGCAGCACCCGTTCCGGCCCTGGACCATTGGCAGGGCGCTGTGTCCAGCCGCCAATCCGTATCACTCCCCCCTCGGGCGAGTACTTGATGGCATTGCTAAGTAGATTCGTCAAGACCTGGCGCAAACGTTCTTCATCTCCCCAGACAAGGGGAAGCGGTTCAGGAAAGTCCAGCTCAATGCGATGCTTATCGGTCTGTGTGCGATAGGCTTCCGCCACCTTGCGCGCCAACGCTTCAATATCCACATCAGCATAATCAAGTCGCAAGCCGCCCGCCTGAATTTGACTGGCATCCAACAAATTGTTGATCAATGCCTCCAACCGATCAGCCTCTTCCTCGATGATCTCTAAGCTCTGGCGCGCCGTCGCCGCATCCCATTGTGCATCGGGCCGCGCTAAGGTTTGAGCATAGCCTTTGATCAGTGCTACAGGCGTCTTAAGTTCATGGCTGATAATCGAGGTAAAGGTGGATTTCATCTCCTCTTCTTCACGGAAGCGGGTGATGTCGTGAACATTCACAATCAGATTGACCAAATTGCGGGCATCATCATAGAGCGGGGTAAAGGTGGCAGAGACAATGATGCGGCCCCCCCCTGGACGGGTGAGTTCCCCCTCACAGCGCCAGCTGCTACCCGGTGACAAATCCTCCAGTGGCTCCACTTGGCAGAAATCATCACCAACCACGTTCTCCAGGGGCAGCACTTCAGCACAGGGGCGACCGACCGCTTCCTCTTTGGTTAGCCCCACCATAGCAGCCATTGCCTGGTTGATGACCATCACGCGTCGCGCTGTATCCAAGATCATGATGCCATCGGCACTGTTCTCTATGATTGTCGCCAAGCGTGTCCGCTCGGTTGCCAGTTGATGATAGAGCCGCGCATTCCGTACAGCAATCGCCGCTTGATCAGCAAAGCCTTGAAGAAACTGCCAATCCATCTGGGTAAAGGCGTACTCGCTGCGGAAGAGATAGATAATTCCCAACAGTTCGTCTTCAAAGAGCAATGGCAATCCCACCACCTGGCCTAATGGAATCCCTAATTTTTCTTCCACCTGGCGCACACGTGCCTGTAGATCCACATAGTCGATGGTAACGGTCTTAGGATGCGGCGACTGGTTGGGCTCACTTGACTCCACAACAGGTTCGACGCTAGGGTCAGGAGAAAGGTCATCTGTCGCATCGATGATTTCGTCATCATCTCCTTCGTCAGAAAAGTCTAACAGCGAGGCGACATCCAAGAGAGGTTCAAACGCGGGCCAAGCCAGTGGTGGAATATTGTAGACAGCACGGATCTGAAAGCGGATGTCCTTATCCATCGGATCACCCACACGCACGAACGTACGTGCCAAGACGATGAGTCCAGCGCGGCAGCCCACCATCTCGGCGGCACTGCTCAAAATGAGCTTGAGCAAACTGGGTAGATCCAAGCGCGAAGTCATGGCGCGCGTAATTCGCAGCAGATATTCGCGCTGGCGTAATTGATAAGTAGCTAAGAGAGCAGGAACGTTCATATTGTCATTGATAGTAGCGCAAAGAATGGGGGATAGCCAAGTAGAACAACGAGAAATTGATTACATGATTGAACCAATGTTAGCTCATATCTGCCAGATCAACAGAATACGCCCATCCTGTCAGGACCGGCGTATTCCACATTCCCTAATTTAAGATGTTGGTGCTTGAGTTGTAAGCAAGCACAGCATCAATCTGCATTGTTCTACATGATTTATTTGGTTAGGCTGGATCGATCAAAGGAATCTGGTAAGAGGTCGCGCACCGTCGTCGTGCGAAATTTGCCTGCTTCATCAGTGATATAGACCTGCATCTCTGGTCCCAACTCGACCATGACCTGACGACAAATGCCACATGGGCTGCCACCATCGCGTGTCGCAACGGCAATTGCCTTCAACTTGCGCTTACCCTGCGCCACCGCGCTGGTGAGCGCAACACGTTCGGCACAAATCGTCGCCGGATAAGATGCGTTCTCGACATTGCAGCCCACGACCACGCTGCCATCCTCCGTCAACACTGCTGCACCCACAAAATAATGGCTATAGGGCGCATAGGCGCGCTGGCGTGCGGCAAGAGCATGGGCAACGAGCATCTCTGGGGTCGTCTGCTCTTGGGTCATTGGGGTACTTTGCAGGTCGTCCACAATTGGTCTCACTTTAATGTCGAGTATTTGAAGACTGATGCGGGAGAGTTATCCGGTACGGAAGAATTCTCTTGGTCACGCAGGGCTACCTTGTCCTGCTCAGTCTCGCTTGTCTCTTCGTCCAGGTTAATCACTTCTGCACGCACCTCTTCGATGCGGCGGCCATCCAAGGTAAGCACCGTAAAGCGCCAACCGCCAACCTCTACCGTTTCACCCGGCACAGGCACATGGCCTAGCTCGCTGTAGATCAAACCACCTAGCGTATCCGCGTCTTCTTCTGGCAGTTCTGTGTCCAGCAGCTTTGCAAGCGAATAGAGATCCAAGCGACCATTTAAGAGATAACGATTAGGCTCCAACACCTGGACGTAGGTTTCTTCCTCCATATCATACTCGTCCTGGATGTCGCCCACGATCTCTTCCAAAATGTCCTCAATCGTGACCAGACCGGCAATACCCCCATACTCATCAACCACCACAGCAATATGCACGCGATCCCGCTGCATCTCGCGCAAGAGCGTATTGACCTTCTTGCTTACTGGCACGAGATAGGGTGCGCGCAGCAATGTGCGAATGGGAACGTCAACTTGATTGGCTTCAAAACATTTAAGGATATCTTTGGCATAGAGAAAGCCGACAATCTGGTCAACGTTTTCTTCATAAACCGGAATACGGCTGTGTCCGGCCTCAATAATTACCGCCAAAGCCTCACGCAGGCTTGTCTCGACACTAAGCGCAACCATGTCAATACGAGGCACCATCACCTCGCGTACGACTGTCTCATCCATCTCCAAGATGCTCGTGATCATCTGCTTCTCGCTCTCTTCGATGGGTTCTTCTTCCTCAGCCGCGCTGATCAGACGACGCAGACCACCTTCGGATAACAAGGCAGTCTCCACAGTCGTATCCACCTCGTGATCGCCCACCAGTCGCCCCACCTGACGCACCAACATGGTCACAGGCCAGAACAGGACAACGGCAATCTGGATCAGCGGGGCAAGAGCTAGCGCAATCGAAAGGCTGCGTGTTTGTACCCAACTGCGCCCCATTGCTTGTAGCATTGATAAGACTACCCACGCAATCACGACAATCCCAAACAACGACGACAGCGACATGGTATCTGGCAATAAACGCGCCATTGCCACCCCAACCAACAACACAGTACCCGTCTTAAGCAACAGCAACGTTAATAGAAACTGTGCCGGGTCGCGCAATAGCCGATCCACAATTTTGGCTCGCCCATTGCCTTCCTCGCTCCATTTGCGTACATCACTGCGGTTAACTGTGGTCAAACTTGTCTCAGACGCAATCGTAAAACCACCGAGCAGCAATGCCCCTATCAAGATAAATAGGGGTATAGGGTCAACGTCCACTAATCACTCCTTCACAACAAAGAATAGAGCCTGATAATAACAAACTAACACACGCACACTTGGTAGTCTTATGGAAATCCATGAAGCCAGCTGTTCTTGCGTAATTTGTACGTAGTTTGTACGAGGTCTCTTCTATTCACTATGCTTCTCACTCGTAGCTTGAGCCGGTTGCGGCCTGGCCCCTGGCGGACGTGCAGGCACGCCATAGACAAGGCTATTGGGCGGCACATCTCGTGTCACCACAGACCCCGCACCAGTACGGGCACCAGCCCCGATCTCAACAGGAGCCACCAGCAGCGTATCGCTGCCGATAAAAGCCCCTTCCCCAACAACTGTCTTGTGCTTCTTCTCGCCGTCAAAATTGCACGTAATCGTGCCCGCACCAATATTGGCGTTCGCACCGATCTGAGCATCTCCGACATAGCTAAAGTGCCCCATCTTTACACCCGCGGCAAGATAGCTATTCTTCACCTCGCCAAAGTTGCCCATATGCACGCCTTCACCTAAATGAGCACCCTTGCGTAGATGTCCAAAAGGGCCAACTGCGCTATGTGCATCCATTCGTGCAGATTCCACTACCGAATACGCGACATGGCAGTGCTCACCAATCTGGCTGTCAACGATCTGCGTATGAGGGCCAATCGTGGCATGACGCCCAATCTGCGTGTTTCCCTGCAATATACACCCAGGCCAAATCACACTATCCGACTCAATCGTCACACTGTCTTCTATATAGGTGCTTCCCGGATCGACAACAGTTACACCATTTAGCATGTGCTGTTCCAGGATGCGCCGCTGTGCTAGCTGAGCCACCCGCTGCAACTCCACCCGGTTATTAATGCCATTTACCTCATCAACGGGTGCAGGAAGTCCCAAAACAGCCCGCCCTTGTGCAACAGCAATCCCTACCAAGTCTGTTAAATAATATTCACCCTTTGCACTCAAAGGAATGTGAGGAAGATTCTCTTGCAACCATTCTGCGTCAAAGCAATAGACACCTGGATTAAGTTCCTTGATCTGACGCTGTTCTGGCGTACAATCTACCTCCTCGACAATTGCTTGGATTTCACCGGCCGCATTGCGAACAACCCGGCCAAACGCCTGGGCATCTTCACGTACCACCGTAAGCATGGCAAGCGCGGGTCGCAATCCTGCGGCAACACCATCAGCAAAGCGTGCGGCAAGCTGGCGTTGCGTCTCGGCGCTTAACAGCGGCATGTCAGCATAGAAGACAAGCACAGCATCAGCCTCGCCCCGCAATAAGGGCGCAGCCTGCATGACAGCATGACCTGTACCCAACAATTCGCTTTGCACAACATATTGGGCACTATCACCCAAATACGCTTCTACCACTTCTCGCCCATGACCCACCACGACAATAGGCCGGCGACCACTAGCCTCTGTCGCACTACGCACTGTCCAGCCCACCATAGGCCGTCCCAATACAGGGTGCATGACCTTGGGCAAATCCGATTTCATACGTGTACCAAAACCAGCAGCCAAAATCACATTGATAAGATTCACGAAAGGCTCCTAGAGGTATAAAGACAAGAAATATAAACATAAGAGAGACAAGAAATGCAGAAAAC
>CAMPHP010000083.1 GCA_946885925.1 uncultured Litorilinea sp. | reverse complement strand
GACCTTGCTGCCTTTTGTGATCCTGATGGCAGTGGTTTTATTGCTGGAGAAAGTGTTGAGCTATGCGGCAGACTTTGTACGCGCTGTGCAGTCGGAACTGGTTAGAGACCACATCAGCGGGCTGATTCATGACAAGTCTGTAGCGGTCGATCTTGCTTTTTATGATATGCCGGAGTACCACGACCATCTCTATCGTGCCCAATATTATGCGATGGATCGGCCACTGACACTCCTGGAGAATCTAGGCAGTCTCTTGCAGAACAGTGTTACTTTGGTGGCAATGGTGGCGATCTTGATTCCTTATGGCATCTGGCTGCCGCTCGTGCTCCTAGTCACCAGTGTACCCGCTTTTTATATTGTGCTAGAGCACCGGCTGCGTTTGCATCAATGGCGGCTTAAGAATACCGAGCGCGAGCGCCGCACATGGTATTACAATTGGCTGCTCACTGACCGCGAGGTAGCCGCAGAATTACGCATTTTTGAGTTAGGTCATCACTTCCAGTCACTCTATCAATCGCTACGGCGCGTGTTGCGCAATGAACGCGTGCAATTGGCTTGGAAGCAGAGCAAGGCTGAACTTGGTGCCGCTGCGACTGCCTTGCTGATCACTGGTGTAACCCTGGCTTGGATGCTGTGGAAAGCAGTGCAGGGCGTTTTTAGCCTGGGCGATCTAGCGCTTTTTTATCAAGCCTTTCATCAAGGCCAGCGTGTGACAGGCACTCTCTTGGCGAACCTGGGCGAAATCTATAGCAACAGCATCTTCTTAAGTGACCTATTTGAATTTTTAGCCCTTGAGCCAAAAATTACTGAGCCAGCAGAGCCAGTGCCTGTGCCGCTTGTTTTGAAGGAAGGTATTTGCTTTGAACAGGTTAACTTTCATTACCCTGGCAGCCAAAGCATAGCCTTACGCGATTTCAACCTCACGATTCGTGCTGGCAGTATCGTGGCGATTGTGGGGGCCAATGGGGCTGGCAAGAGCACCCTCGTCAAGCTCCTGTGTCGCTTCTATGATCCCGACGGTGGGCGAATCTTGTTGGATGGTGTGGATCTGCGCTGCTTCAGCCCGCGAGAACTGCGCCGTCAAATCACTGTTCTCTTTCAAGAGCCGGTGCACTACCAGAACACGGTGCTTGAGAACATTGCCCTGGGTGATCTATCAATTCCCATCGACCCTCTGCAAGTCGAGAGAGTGGCTCGCGCGGCAGGGGCCGATAAGCCGGTTGAGCGGCTTCCACAGCGGTACGACACGCTGTTAGGCAAGTGGTTCCAGGGCGGCAGTGAGCTTAGTGTGGGGGAATGGCAGCGCTTGGCCTTGGCGCGTGCATATTGGCGTCTCGCACCCATCCTCATCCTTGATGAACCAACGAGCGCAATGGACCCCTGGGCCGAACACGACTGGCTTCAGCGTGTCCGCACGCTAGCCGCGGGCGACACCGCGCTTATCATTACCCACCGTTTCACCACAGCCATGTATGCCGACGTAATTCATGTGATGGAAGAGGGGCAGGTTGTTGAGTCGGGCAGCCATGCGAAACTGCTGACCCTTGGTGGCCGCTATGCACGCTCCTGGCACGACCAGATGAAGAGTGCCAAGCGCGAGCAAAATAGAACTTCACTACTGGTTCACTAAAAGACAATAGCCCACCAAAAGACATAATATTTGGCGAGATCTGAGCTTTATCCTTCATAAAACGCACTAGATGATTGTAGTTTATTCAACTGTTAAAATGGCGAAAGACCTAGAAGCTACAGATGAAGAATATTCGTAGGTTCCTGCATTTGTCATGGTCAGATCGACTCCTGATCATTGAAGCCGTCGTGTGGCTTGGGGTCATTACGCTGGGCTTAAGAGTACTCCCCTTGTTGACTCTACAGCGTCTATTGCTCAAGCAAGCCGAGCATCATTCTCGATCATTGACTGCACAGCGGATCACCGGGGCTATCCGGATGGCGAGCCATTGCGTACCCAAAGCCGCTTGTCTCTCACAGGCACTCACTGCACAATTTTTGCTCGCGCAAAGTGGTTATGATGCAGAGTTGCAGATCGGTGCCGCTAAAAGTGCAGATGGAAAGTTAGAGGCCCACGCCTGGGTAACGAGTGAAAGTGGTATCCTCATTGGCAACTTGCCCGATCTTGATCGCTTTGTGCCTCTGTCGCCTCATAGGAAAACGTCTCATAGGAAAGCATCTCATAAAAAGGAAGTGTAAGTTTTCTAACGGGCGACAGCATATCACAGAATTATGACGACCTATGCCAAAGCCTTTTAGATTTTCAAGCACCGACCTGAGCCACGAAGCACAGCTATTGCTATGCTGTGCCCGCACTCAGGTAGGCGCGGCCAATGCGGAGCGAATCATCGCCTTACTTCAGGAAGATATTGACTGGGATTTTTTGCTTCAATTGGCGTTCAACCATAAGTTAGCACCGCTCTTATATCGCAACTTGGAAGCTATTTGCCCTCACAACATACCAGCAAGCGCCCGAACTGAACTTAGGGAGCAGATTCAGGTAGATATAGAAGGCAATCTCGTTCTGACAAAGGAACTGTTGTACCTGTTGGCTTTGTTTAACCAGCACGGAATTCAGATGGTGCCTTATAAAGGTCCTGTTTTGGCCCTTTCTGTTTATGGTGATTTGGCGCTACGCCCCTCTAGCGATCTGGACATCTTGGTTCATGAAGGGGACATTCTGCAAGCAACGGATTTGCTTACCTCTTGCGGCTATCAGATCCTCAGGCCCTTTAGTGTTGCCCGGACAGAAAAAAGCCTGCAACTACTCTATGTTCACCAACTGGTTCGTAAAGCGTCCTGGGCTTATCAACTGGTTCTGAGCCACGCCAATAGGCAAGTCCTTATTGAACTTCACTGGCGCGTGACACCAAAGCACGTCTTCCCCTTGAATCCACAACAGTTATGGGAGAATCTTCAGCCAGTAACAGTCGCCGGGGTCACAGCCCCAACCTTTGCGCCTGAGCAATTACTCTGGTTCCTTTGCGTACATGGGGCCAAGCACCAGTGGGGGCGGTTACATTGGATTTGCGATGTTGCGGAACTCATCCGTGCACACCCCAATCTAAATTGGGAACAGATCGTTGTTCAAGCTAAGAAGTTCGGCGTTGAACGGAGGCTTTATCTGGGTCTGCTTTTGGCCCATTCTCTGTTAGAAACACCCTTGCCCAAGGCAATCGAAACAAAGCTTGAGAGCATGCCACAGGTGAGAGCTCTCGCCCAACAGGTGATTGAGCGCATTTTCGATGCTAGGGAGCTAACAACCGGAGCTCAAAACCTTGACTCACTCCTCTTCCCTCTAAAGGCTATGGATCGCATGGCTGATAGAAGTAGATATCTATTACATCTCGCTACCCCGGCTACACGCGATCGTGCAATTGTGAAATTACCTGCCTCTCTTTCCTTGCTCTACTATCTACTTAAGCCCGTTCGGCTCGCCAGAAGATATATTCTGCGGCTAACAAAGCGAGTTCGTTAGCCAGTCGTCGCTGCACCACATCACGCCTCATCATCTGCCCACAGTCAGAAGCCAATTGTGGTAAGATAAAGCCACACACCTCTCACCAAAGTCTTAAAATTCTATCTGGTCAACCATGAGGGCTGTATGCGCCCAACATTACGATTGTTGCCAGGAACCTTGATGCAATCAGTGGCACGCCGAACTACAAATCGTTTAGGGTTGGATTGTGCTTGGCTGTCGTTCGAGTGATGTCGAGGTATGCGCGCTCGGAGCAGCGAGCACGGCTCCCTTCAGATCGCGCATAGCCGCGCTTTGCTGCTGTCCACCATCGAAGCGCGGCCATGCGAGGCTGATCGCACTAGCTACTTGGCTAGCAACTTGCTGTAGCGCTTGGCCTTCCTCTTCGCTGTAGGGACGATCCTCCACATGAGGTCCCAACTGCAAAATACCATAGCGCTGTCCGCCATGATCAAGCGGGACAGATAAGCTAACGTTGCCCCTCCATGGTCCGATGGTATGGATGGATTGCAGCCGCCCGTTGATGAACAAACTGAGGCTGCCAGATTCTGCACGCAGCGCCTCTGTCGCCTCGGTGAGTAGGCGTCGCGAGAGCATGGTCACATCGTTCATTTGGACAAAAGCCTGCACCTGTTCGCCAAAGGCGCGCAAATCTTCTGTGTTGTCTGGTGGTTCGCGCAAACGCTTGTCAACGAATTTTTGAACTTGCGCCTTGAGCGGTGTGAAGGCTGTGGCAATGATCAAGGTGGTGATGACAATCGCCGCATCGCTCTTGGAGCCCGTTATGGCGACGAACATCTTCTGTGTGAGGCCAGTCAATGCCGCAAATACACCCGCCAAGATTGCAGTCGAGGCTCCGTAGACAAATGCATAGTTAACGAAGTCATCGACCTCCCAGAGGCGGAAGCGCAGGATTGCCAGTGCGATGGATAAGGGGAAGAGCAGCAGAGCAGGCAGGAACAAGGCAGGGTCAAAGGTGATATCGCGGTTGAAAAGTGGGGCGATAAACCAGATGGTAATAGGGATAAAGGCCAGCACGCTACCCACTAACACTAAGCGGGCTTGCCGGCGTATGGTGACATTGCTTCCGGCATAGGCACGGTAGAGCATCACGGCGAGGAAGAAGACACTGCCAAATCCGGCATAGCGTTGGCTCGCCTCCCACATAAGAACATAGGCCCAGGGATGCGCGAAATCATAGAGGGTTAGAATGCTCCAAACAGCGAGAGCGATTGAGATCAAGTAAGGTAATGACAGGATCGCTGGATGGTATCTCACCGGAAACCATTCTTCCGGGAAACGCCACGCTAGGCTAATCAGGGCTCCGCCAATTTGGGTAAGCGCTATGGTCCAGATCAAGGACATTGTGTGTGTTGTGGAAACATCAAAGATGAGTGCGTTGGCGATAGCTGTGACGATACAGAAAAAGGCGAGTGCTCGTCCGGGTCGGGTTCCGCCGCGTAGGCGGTAGATCCAGAGGCCAATTGCTAGATAGGCCATCCCAACGAAGTAGGGTAACCAGAACATGCGCACCATGTCCGCATTGGAAAAGGCCATTAGCTTTATATCTGGATATAGGCTTCCTGATCCGTCAGGAGAGGTTGTGAAAACGCGGACGCTGTCACCGACCTGGGAGGAAGCCATCACCTGGTTGAATTCCCGTGAAGTCATAACGGCCTGTCCCGCTATGCGTGTGACCCGCTCAGGATAGTTGATCCCGGTCACTTGGGACCCCCAGCCTTGACCACTGTTGGCGTTGACCACCAGCGTTTGGTCGACGAGAAACCCGGGAAAGGGCTGCTTTTGCCAAGCAATAGCCAGTAGGGGGGCGATGATAAAGGAGACGAAAGCGATGCCGAACGATATCAGCACAATTACACGACTTATTCGCTCCAGATAATCTATTCGACCGGGCAGTTGCTGACCAGGCGCTTGTTTATTCATAGCGTTCCCCTTACTCAAGTTGCCCTACTTTTGGCTAGGCGCTCCACGACGATCAGGGTGATCGTGTTTTCTTCATTCGAGCGTTCACCGGCAAAGCTATGGATTGCTGCCAAAATTGCTTCCATAAGTTCGTCGCCGCCCTTATGCTCTTGGTTCATCACTTCGATCAGCCGCGTGATGCCAAAAGGTTCCCCTTCCATATCGCGGACTTCCACGAGCCCACTATTGTAGAAGAGCACCAATTCACCTGGGGCAATCGTGATCTCACTTTCTGTGTACTGGGTTCCCAATCGCAATCCCAACGGAGTACCTGTCGCTTGCAACAATTCGACCCCCCGTTCCGTGCGGTACAAAGGTTGCTGATGCCCAGCGTTGGCAAACTGTAGCTTGCCAGTGGATGGATCGAGCAGCGCAAAAAAACAGGTGGTATAGATTTTGGGGGGCAACTCTGGACACAGAAATTCGTTGCTTTGCTCTAGCACTTGGGCAGGCGGCAACATCGAGCGGGCTGCATTGCGTAGTGTGGCGCGCACTGTCGTTAATATGATCGTGGCAGGTATTTTTTTGTCGTTAATATCGCTTATTGCCACCATCAGGCGACCATCGCGCAGCAGCATCAGATCATAGAAGTCTCCCTCGACGGTAGGCGGCGATTGGTAATAGGCAGAGATGTCCCAACCTGGTATGATTGGCGACCCGTTTGGGAGTAACAGTCGCTTGATTTGCTGCGCTACCTCTGTTGTGTCCTCGGCAAGCTGGCTGCCTGGCTCTTCTATGTGGTGCTGTTGAATATGTAATGCGGCCCCGGTTGCCAAGAGTACTAGCCCCACAACCAGGAGGGACATGAGCATCCGCAGGTATTGCTGTGTTTCTGCGGTGAGTGTATTCCAGTCATCCTCAACCACCAACGTCCAGGATGTTCCTGGTATCGGTGCAAAGGAGGCGATTACCTCACGTTGTTCACTGTTGCGAGTTCGGGCTGCTCCTGGCTGGCGAGCAAGTACAATGTCTGACAGTGCAACACTGGCATAGCGTTGGTTTACCTTTTCTGAGAGGGAATCGAATAGGATTGTGCCGTTGCTATCCAGCACATAGATGCTGTCTCCACTTTGTCCGACGCGCAGGCGGACAATGGTGGCATAAAAAGGACTGATCGTTGATTCACCGAGGCGCAACATGCCGGACAATACGCCCACAAACCGGCCTGCTGCGTCCAGAACGGGCACACTGACGATCACCATTTGCCCGCCATCAAGCAGATCATCCATCGCATCTGAAAAATAGGCAGTGCGCGAGGTAAGCATTCGCCGGAAGTACTCGCGGTCCGACCAATCCTCTCCCACAATCTCATCTAAATTAGGTTCTGCGGCGATCACCTGGCCAAAGTTGTCGAGCAGTACGACGCCACCATCAAAGAGACCCTCGCGCACTGGCAGTGATTGCGCGAGGGCTTCACTCTGGAGCTCAGGGTTCCCACCATAGATCTCCTGCGTGCGAGCAACTGCTGTGAGTGAGTCCGCAAACTTGTAAAGTTCGTCACGCAGCCGTGCAGCCGATAGATAAGTTAGTCGCTGATCGCGGGAGATGAGTAGGTCAATCGCTGCGGCGCGGTAATCAAGAAAGGTGCGGACTGCCGTACCCACCACGGCGAGTATCGCGATTAGGAATAACCATACAACCAGTTGATCGCGCCAACGCCACAGACCTAAACCAGAACGCACGTTGTCTCCTCTTGTTCGGCCCAGTATGTTCAGCCCAGTATGTTCGGCTTAGTATATTTTGCGTATGTTTAGCCCAGCCTGACATCCAGGAAGGGTCATCGGTGAAAGCTGTTGTCACATACTCGCGAGCATGGATTAGACGCTGCTACCCTGAGCTTCCTCAATCGCGATGGAAGTCTTTTTCATAATGTCCACACTTGCCTGGCCCAGTGTGAAAATTTCCTCCCAGGCTGATTGGGTTAGGCGGCGGGCATCGGTCATGTTCGTAAAGATTTCCGCTGTCACCGAATAGCCATTAATCTGCCCATCGGCGAATGCTGCAATGTCGAGTCCCTCTGCTTTATCTGGATATTGAGCACGGATCAGATCCTTCCATTCCTCAATAAGGGAAGCGCGTGCTGGTTGAAGCAGTTGTGCTCGCGCCATCGCAAGCCCATAATCTCGACTAACAAGGAACTTCAGAAGCTCCCAGGAGGCCTCCGGGTGTTTCGTCCCAGAATAAATCGCAAAGCCATCTGTTGTTGCCAGAGTTACCTTGCGCACTGGTCCTTTGGGAAAGGGTGCAACACCGATGCGGAAGTCGGCTTGTTCGAGGATATCTTTTAATGCCCACGAACCATCTTCAACCATGGCAATCTGCTTCTGGATGAAGGCGTCACGGGTGTTCAGGTTTTTTACATCCAGTTTGCTCGCCATAACTTCATCGTCCCACATGCGCGCGCGAATCCACTCCATCGCCGCAAGTGATTCAGGTTTCGCCATCCAACTGCGCGTAGAATCCTCGGGATCAACAAAATTCCCCCCCCAACCATTGACATGGATTTGGATACGTTCCCAGCTAATGTCAACCATACTACCCCACCGTGTCACCGTTCCGTCGCCATTGCGCTCGGTCAACAGCTTCATAGCCTCTAGATAGTCATCGTGATCCCATGTGTATTCTGGGTAGCTGACTCCTTTTTCGTCGAAGATATCTTTGTTGTAGTAGAGCGCCAGCGCACCGTGAAATTTGGGAAGGGCGAATTGTATTCCATCTTGGGTAAAGAAACTGTTGTATTGCGCGGGGTCCCAATCATCAATGATCTCGCGCTCTAAATCAGCTTCGACATAGGGGCGAAGATCGAGCAGGTGGCCCTGCTGTGCCCAGATAGGGAGTGTGTCGCAGCAACCTGCCAACACATCCGGCGCAGTACCAGCTTCCATATCTGTAAGCATTTTTTCTTGGAAATTGTCCGGATCGGGGCTATAGAAGACCTCTATGTTGGGGTTTGCCTTGTGAAATTCCTCCAACAAAAGCTGTTCGCCCAGGCAGCGGCAGTCTTGAAAGACCAATTGCGCTTTGACGCCTGTGCGGGAACTTGTATTCGGCAGTGGTGTAGTACATGCAGCAAGTGTGATGGGAGCAAGAGCAACAGTAGTAGCGGAAACGCCTGCTAACTTTAGAAAACTGCGCCGAGAGATGCCCTGTGTGGGTGGAATGCCATGTGAAACCACGTTGGGAGTGGCAGAGGCAGAGAACGCCACCTCATCTTCAACATTGTGAGTCTCAACACCGTGAGTCTCAATATTGTGAGACTCAATATTGCAGGAGCCAGTATCGTGGAAGACGTGCAATGGTTCAGCCATAGTGAGTACCTCTTGTCCCTTACAACAACTCCATGGTTCGGCTGGTAGGGCCGAATTGGGGGCTACGTAGACCACTCAGACGTCAGGCATATGCGGGCTGCAACAAGGTATTATGGACGATGCAAAACTCCGGGGCACTCTCCTCAAAGCTCGAGGTTTGGATTATGGGTAGGTGGGGGATATCTTCGTCGATCCCTTACGTTTTTATTTGCGTTTTTATTTACATCTAC
>CAMPHP010000082.1 GCA_946885925.1 uncultured Litorilinea sp. | reverse complement strand
TCGTAACGGCAATGGTGTATTCACCGCTCACTGTGCCTGCGGCAACCGTGGCGTCGATCATGGTCTTGTCTGTGGCAAGGGTCGGGCCTTCGACAAAGCCGTTGGTGTCGAGATCGCCAATGACAATGGTGTCACGATTGGTATCGAGATCATGGTCATCATAGTCGGATTCTCGTTCCTCACCATTCTCTGGACGGTGGAAAATACGGATACGGTCATCTCGAATAATGACAATTTCATCCTTGCCGTCACCATCAACATCGCCACCCGCTCCGCGCCGGAATTCGTTGCGGTCGCCACCCTCCATGAGCGCCCATTCAATCAACTCTTCGTTGCGCTCGCGGTCGTTACCCCAGTCATCGCGCATGATCAGGCGCGGGCCTTCTTGGTCATTGGGGAAGTTGCGGAGGAAAAAGACCTCTTCATCACCATTGCCAGTGATGTCGGCCAGGAAAACCCAATCAGGTTGCGGGGCAAAGGCCCAGCTATCCTCTACGTCTACCTCAAAGTCGTTGTTCATCTCATAGACAAATAGACTGTCTTTGTCCGGACGAGAGACAGAGAGAATAACGGCAAGTTCCTCCCTACCTCCGGCGATGATTTGTCCGATGGCTCCCCTTTTTGTACCTGTCATTATCAGAACTCTTGCCATCGGTGCGCTCAAAGTCGTTGTCGGGGCGGAAGATGTCCATGCTGGTTTCAACGCTCTCGTCATCAAAGAGAACGACTTCATCTGCACCGTCGCCACTCAGTTGACCTGCGATGCCAAAGGTATAAAGCTCTACAAATTCTTTTTCAATATGAACTTTCCAGTCGCGGCCTGTGGGCTTGCCGTTGGGGCCTAGGCCGTTGGCGTTGTAAATCTGGATAAAACTGGCATCATCCCCGCGATGGAACCCTAACAGAAATTCATCTCCTGGGATACCGGGATCAAAGTTACCGGCAATGATGAATTGACCGTTCCCTTCCACACGAGTTTCGTAGTAGGTGTCCCAGGGAATGCCGTTGATCTTCTTGGTGGGGTCTGTTGCACCTTGAGCGACCACGGGGTCGAAAACCGCCACGTTGACAAAGTCACCATCGCGATTCATGGCGATGATCTCGAGATCACCGTCATCATTTACATCACCCAACACCGCGTCATCCCATCCGCCGGAAGGGCTGAACCACTCGACGCGGGGATCGGGGCCTTGGGTATCCAAGACGCGGATGATTCCACCGTTGTCGATGTAAACGATTTCTTCGCTGGGGTCAGCACTAATTGCCGCGGCGGCTGGTCGTGGCAGTGCAACGAATCCAGCCAGTTGAGCAAGTACAAGGGCCGCCAACAGGAAATAATTATGCAAGTGGCGCTTTTCTGATGAAATCTTCATACATTTAGTCTCCTTGTGTATTGACAGGGCCATATCTTCTATGTCCTGTGCAGATACTTTTGAGCATTTTTCCTACTGGGGGTATCCTTAAGAAGATTGGATCAACCAACTTATACCAGTCAGGGCTACAAGCGCCAAATTGGGCATGAACTGTACCCAATCAAATTCTCTTTCATTGTCATTTGTTAGCGTGGTCGTTTGTTAGCATGCTGGGGTCTGCTACAAGTTGTATCTAAGTTATACCTTAAACGTTTATATGAAACAATAATGTCAGGAGGTTCGCTAATGACTTCACCGATTCGCGTTGCGATTACTGGTGCGGCAGGGAATATTGGCTATGCTATTGCTTTTCGGATTGCCAACGGGGATTTATTTGGTCCCGACCAACCTATCATCCTGCACATGCTGGAGATTACGCCAGCGATGAAGGCACTGGAAGGGGTGGCGATGGAATTGGAGGACTGTGCCTTTCCGCTGTTGCAGGGCATGGTTTTGAGTGATAGTGCTACGCAAGCCTTTGATGGTGTTAACTGGGCTTTGTTGATTGGCGCACGACCGCGCGGTAAGGGAATGGAACGCAAGGATCTGCTGGAGGCCAATGGCGCGATTTTCAAGCCCCAAGGCGAGGCGATTAACAAGGTGGCCGCATCCGATGTGCGCGTGCTGGTCGTTGGCAACCCTGCCAATACCAATTGTTTGATTGCTATGAGAAGTGCGCCGGACGTACCCAAGGAGCGATTTACAGCCATGACCCGGCTGGATCATAATCGGGCGTTGACACAGCTGGCGAAGAAAGCTGGGGTGCCAGTGACGCAGGTGAAGAAGGTGACGATTTGGGGCAACCACAGCGCGACCCAATATCCTGATGCCTATCATGCCGAGATTGGGGGCAAGCCTGCCCCAGAGGTGATCGGCGATGACAAGTGGATTCGCGAGGTCTTTATTCCCACGGTGCAAAAGCGTGGTGCTGCGATTATCGAAGCGCGTGGTCAAAGTAGTGCTGCGAGCGCCGCCAATGCCGCCATTAACCATGTGCAAAGTTGGTATCATGGCACAAGCGCTGGCGACTGGGTAAGTATGGCAGTTCCCAGCACTGGGGCCTATGGATCGCCTGAAGGGGTGATTTTTAGCTATCCTGTGACAATCCAGAATGGTCAATATCAAATTGTAGAGGGTTTGTCGCTAAGCGATTTTGACCGCCAGATGATTGCCATCACCGCGCAGGAATTGGTGGAAGAGCGAGATGCTGTTAGCGCGATCATTGCTTAAGCGACGAGACGCCACTCCCTGCAAAATGATTTAACGCGAAGACGACCGGCGTATATCTTAAACGCCGGTCGTCTGTTTCATAGCATGTTTTCAAGTGTACCAGTGCTTGGGCCTGCGACTGAGTTCTAGGTGCTTCGTGGAAACTCGGTATCGTGCAACTCTGCCAGGTACAGCTTAATCATCTTCAACCAATTGCGCCGCGGTGTGGCGGGTATGGCGCATGAGCCAAGCATGGGTACCCATTGCCACAGGACTACTCGTATCGTCGGGGCGAGGACGACGCTGGCGATAGCGCCCGTCGGGCAGCATCTCCCAGGCTTGACGTTCATCGTGGAGTGAGACGTTGAGAATGTAGGCCAGTTGCTCCTGCAATCTGGGTTCTTCGATGGGCACAACCGCTTCGACACGATTGGAGAGATTGCGGCGCATCCAGTCTGCGCTGCCAATGAAGTAGCGGGGTTCACCGCCATTCGTAAAGCACCAGATGCGCGAGTGCTCCAAGAAGCGACCGATGATGCTGATGACGCGGATATTTTCGCTGATGCCTGGGAGCCCAGGGCGGAGACGGCAATTGCCCCGCACGATCAGGTCAATGGGAACGCCCGCTTGGCTTGCCTCATAGAGTTTGTGGATAAGCACCTGGTCTTCTAAACCGTTCATCTTGGCGATGATACCGGCTGGCTGCCCCCTCAGAGCATTGACGATTTCGGTGTCGATTAGCTCGGAAAAGCGCTGACGCATGTTGACGGGGGCAACCAGCAGTTTGCGATATTGGGTCTGGCGGCTGTAGCCTGTGAGGAAGTTAAAGACATCCATGATGTCAGCCCCAATGTCCGGGTTGCAGCTAAAGAGACCAATATCGGTGTAGAGCGATGCTGTCTTGGGATTATAATTACCCGTGCCAATGTGGAAATAGGCGCGAAGCCCATCTTCTTCATCGCGGATAACCAGGGAGAGCTTGGAATGGGTTTTAAGACCGACCAACCCATAGGCCACATGGCAGCCTGCATTTTCGAGCGCGCGTGCCCACTCGATATTTTGTGCCTCGTCAAAGCGCGCTTTGACCTCTACTAGGACTGCGACCTGTTTGCCTCGTTCGGCGGCGTGCGTTAGCGCACTGACCACGGGAGAATCTGCGCTGGTCCGATAGAGGGTCTGCTTGATGGCGACAACTTGGGGGTCGCGCGCTGCTGCTTCGATAAAAAGTTGGGTGCTGGCAGTGAAACTGTGATAGGGATGATGGACAAGGATATCGCCCTGGCGAATAATGGAGAAGAGGTCGCCAGTGCGCGATTGTCTATCGAGCCCTGCCAAGCGTGGATGTGCCATAGGTGTCCACGGTTCATATTTCAGGTGGGGCAGGTTGGTCTCCGCCAGCGGGAAAAGGTCTACCAGCCGCAACAATCCATCCACAGGATAGATGTCGTTTTGCTCCAAGTTGAGTTCATGTTGGAGGATGGTCGACATTTCGGGTGGCATGGCAGAATCGATTTCAAGCCGCACCACTTCTGCAAAGCGCTGCTCGCGTAGCTCTTCACTAATGAGTTCGAGCAGATCATCGGCCTCTTCCTCGTTGCGCGCAATGTCTGCGTTGCGTGTAATACGGAAGGGATAGGCTGCGAGGATGTCCATACCGCTGAAAAGCGTGTCTAGATTATGGATCATGACCTGCTCTAGGGGCACAATGTGCAAGGGATTATCGAGGTGCACCCATCGAGAGCGATTCTGTGGCACTTTGACACGCGCGAACTGTGTTTCGTCGGTCACGGGGTCACGCAGAAAGACACCTAGACTCAAGCTCAGGTTGCTCAGAAATGGAAAGGGATGCCCAGGGTCAACAGCAAGCGGGGTCAAGATTGGGTAGACCTCGCGCAGATAGTAGGCACGCAGCCATTGTTGCTGGTCGAAGTCTAGCTCTGCATAGTTAAAGATACGGAGACCGTATTCCGCCAGTTGGGGCAATATTTCCTGAGAGAGACAATTGCTCTGCGCTTCGATCATGGGGCGCACAGCTTTGGAGATTAGTTGCAGTTGATAGTCGGGGGTAAGCCCAGGCAAAGTTAGATGGGCGATGCCAGCAGCCTTTTGGCGCTTGAGACCGCCCACACGCTTGCGAAAGAATTCATCTAGATTGCCAGCGGTGATGGCGATAAACTTGAGCCGCTCTAGCAAAGGTGTTCGCGAATCCATTGCCTCGTTGAGGACACGCCAGTTAAAGTCCAGCCAATTCAACTCGCGATTGTAGACGATTTCGGAGTTGCTCAATTCATCCAATGAAAGCGAAGCCAGGTCCAGATCGGGAACATAGACATGCGTGCGCGGCTGGATAACGCTGGTGCTTTCATTCGCAAGAAGAGCAGCAACTGCTTGGGTGCTGGTTGCCCCGGTATCGATTTCCCGGGTCTCAGGCGCAGTTGCGATAGATCGTGTAGTGGAGATGCCGTTCGTAGGTGACATAATTCATCCTTTGAACAAGAAATAAAAACTCAGCAATATCTAGGAGTCACACTTTAAGTCTTTATACAAAAGTCTTTATAGAAAAGACTCTGCCTTTACAGAAAATGTCTTTACAGAAAATGTCCTTACAGAAAATCTTTAAGTAGAAGGTCTTTATAGACTAAGTTGTAAAGCGTATAAGAGGTCGCGGACGGTTTCAGTCCTATGCGGGCGTCTATAGAGTATTGTAGGGCGTCCCCATTGCTTTGTCGAATCTTGTATTTGGTCTTGTATTTGGGCAAGAAGGCGTGGATACATGGATGACTGCAATCATTGAGACAATGAGGGAATCATGAGCGAGACACTAAGTTTAGTCACTATGTTTGTGCCATTGTTTTTCATTGTGTGGGTTGCCAACGTGGCTGAGAATCGCCGCAGCAAGGGACAGCCGTATGAGGGAGTGGCGTGGGTAGCTTATATTTGCGTGATAGTGCTTTATGGATTGGGGTTCATTGCCGGCGTGTTGCTTCAGATTGCGGCACTGATCACGGCAACTGACCCGTTGATTTTGGAAGGGTTAGGGGGAGAGTTTTCATTTGCATCGCTGCCCTTGCTAGCGCTGGGGCTGTGGCTGCCATCGCTGGTTGGTATTATTTTGTTGCTCCCTCCTGTGCGAAGGATCTTTGCACGCTTTACGCCCATTGATCCGGCAAGCCCGCTTGATGCCGTTGCCCTGTCACTCACGATGTTGATTGTGATCAATTTGATGGTGACGCTCGGCATTGGATTGGGTAACTTGGCGGATCTAATGGCAAGCAGCGAAACAGAAGGAAACACACTGCTCATGCTCTGGGTACAGCAGATTCTTACGGCGCTGTTGGCGATGGTGGGTGTGGGATGGTTGAGCCGCCGAACTTGGCGTGAAGCGCTGGTCCGGTTGGGGGTGGTTGCTGTCAGTGGCCGCGAGTGGCTGATCGGCATTGGCGCTGGGGTGGGTTTGGTTCTGGTAGTGTTATTGATCGAATATGTGAGTTCGCTTTTTGGCGTGGGTGTCAGTGCCGATGTGGAACGGTTGACGGAAGAGCTGTTAGGCTCGCTCTTTACGTCTCCTTTGGGGATTATCACGTTGGGGATTGCTGCGGCTTTGGGTGAGGAGCCTTTGTTCCGGGGCGCGGTGCAGCCCCGTTTTGGGCTGTTGCTCACGGCGCTGCTCTTTGCCGTGCTGCATAGTAATTATGGCATTACGCTTTCAACGTTGATCGTCTTTATCTTGGGCTTAGTCCTAGGATGGTTGAGGATACGCTATAACACCTCTACCGCGATGATCACCCATGCCGTCTATAATATGAGCTTGGGCTTGTTGGCTTATCTTGGTACGATGATGCTGGATATTTAGCAATTTGAAACCAACCTGAAAGTGAGCAACCTGGAAAGTGTGCGAATAACTATGCCACTGTGGCGACGCAACTTGTATATTTTGACGGTAGTTCAGCTCCTTTCAACTGCCGGGTTTAGTCTTGTTTTTCCGTTTATGCCACTCTATGTTCAGGAAGTTGGAATTGCTACGGGCGGAAGTGTCGAATTTTGGACTGGGCTGGTCTTTTCCTCTCAGGCCGTTACAATGATGATCGCCGCGCCCATCTGGGGAGCCTATGCTGACCGCTATGGGCGTAAGGTGATGCTTGTGCGTGCGACGCTGGGGGGAGCGGTATTGCTCGTGTTGATGGGGCTGGTGCAAAACGCCGAACAGTTGGTGATCCTGCGCACCATTCAGGGCTTCGTGACGGGCGTCGTGCCTGCCGCTAGTGCGCTGGTGGCGGCATCGGCTCCGCGCGAGCGCATTGGTGAGGCAATGGGCATTCTCAACACCTCGCGGGCAGTGGGGGTGGCTGTCGGTCCTGTGATCGGCGGTTTGCTTGGCGATGCCTTTGGCTTCCGTGAGAGCTTTTGGATCACCGGGGCACTGCTTGCAATCTCTGGGGTCTGCACACTTCTATGGGTACACGAGCACTTTGTATCTACGCCGCGCACTGCACAACCTGGATTGTTTGTTACCTACCGGCTCCTCTTGCAAGCACCAGGGATGGGTGGACTCTATTCCTTAAACTTTTTACGCAGCCTGGGGCAGACCATGATTTTGCCGATGGTCGCGCTCTTTGTCGTGGAAATTACGGGTATCACCCAGGGAGCCGCATCGCTTACGGGTCTCATTATCGGACTGGCTTCGTTTACTTCAGCGTTGAGTGGGATGTGGCTGGGGAAGCTGGGCGACCGTATTGGTCATAGCAAGGTGATGATTGGCGCAGCGTTGGTTGCCGCATTATGCTATGCACCGCAAGCTTTTGTGACGAGTGTGTGGCAATTGCTTTTGTTACAGGGACTACAGGGTTTTGCTGCTGGAGGACTCATACCAGCCTTATCGGCGTTGATGAATCTCTGGTCACCTGCGGGAAACCAAGGGGCGACCTATGGCTTGGATACGAGCGTGAACGCAGCCGCCCGAAGTGTCGCCCCGATGATTGGCGCAGCGGTAGCCATTTGGTTTGGGCTGCGCGGCGTCTTCGGGGCGACAACATTGGTTTATGTGTTGATTGTACTGTTTACACTCCAAGTTCTGCGTACGCGCTCTCAAACGTCATCCACGCTCGATGCGGTCATGCGCAGTGCTGGCGACGACTAAGCGGCTGTGACCTTGGATAGTGCCATCGCCATTTGATTAAGCGCCTGTTGCAACGTGATCTTGGAGCAACCGAAGTTCAAGCGGACAAAGCCTTTTCCGGGTTCCCCAAAACCTGCTCCCGAACTGAGGGCAACTTTTGCGTTCTCAAGAAAAAACTTGTAGGGGTCCTCAATGCCATATGCGCGGAAGTCGAGCCACGCAAGATAGGTCGCTTCGGGCAGCGTCAACTCCACACTCGGTAGATTGCTCTTGAAAAAGTCGAAGATCAGGTCGCGGTTGCTGGTCAAATAGCTTTTTAACGCTGTAAGCCATGCATCGCCATGTTCATAGGCAGCAGTTGCCGCCACAAATCCCAACACATTGACATGGGGCACAATGCCAGTAGCCGCCCTGAGTACGCGCTGGCGTAAGTCGGCATTGGGAATAATGGCGAAACTACAGCCCAACCCAGGTATATTGAAGGTTTTGCTGGGAGCCATCAGCGTAATGGTGCGGTTGGCGATTTCGGGACTAAGTGCTGCAATCGGGTGATGCTTGGTCCCTCCTAGCAGCAGATCGCTATGGATTTCGTCGGAACAAATGTCAAGATTGTTACGCAGACAGAAGTCAGCTAACTGCGTTTGCTCTGCAATCGTGTAGGCGCGCCCAACCGGATTATGAGGGTTACAGAGCATAAATAGTTTTGTGTTGGGTTGGATAGCACTTTGCATGGCCCCAAAGTCCATCTCGTAATAGAGGGAAGTGCGTCCCCGGCTATCAGTGCGGTGGCTTGAGGCTAGCGGTACAGCGGTGACGGTGCGTTCTTGGTTGACAGGGGCGGAGAGGAAGGGAGGATAGATAGGTGTATTGACCATGATGTCGCTGCCCCGTTCGTCACTGGCGCGAGCAACCACATTCAAGCCACAAACAAGCCCCGGCAAGAAGATAATTTGTTCAGGTGTAATATGCCATCCCGCGATATTTTCCATGCGGGCGCAGATAAGTTCGCGCAGGCGAGGCGGCTCTTGTCCATAGCCAAAGATGCCGTGGTCAACTCGTTGATGCAATGCGTCGATAACAGCTTTGGGTGAGGCAAAGTCCATATCCGCCACCCAGAGCGGCAAAACATCTTTGTCGTAAAAGTTCCATTTAGTACTGTCGCTGTGCCGCCGATCGGGCACATGGTCAAATAGTTGCTCTATATCGTTCAGGACATCAAATTGGGTAGACATAATCTCGTTGTTCTAGCAAAAAGTTCTTTGCAAATGACTCATTTGATGTGGTTACGCTAACGCACATGGCTACTTTCTTCTGTCATGCTGCAATCATTTCCCTTAGTTGGCATT
>CAMPHP010000081.1 GCA_946885925.1 uncultured Litorilinea sp. | reverse complement strand
GTAGTATAACTCGCCAACTCTGTGGGTGCTTTGCCTTGAACCAGCGCGGGGAGAAGACTCAGCCCGCCCCATACGCCAACAAGCACCACGCCTGTCACGATGAGATAAATCGCCAGACTGCGGCGTGGCAAGTGAGACATAACCCGCACGGAGACAGCTTGCGGGTCAATGGAGGTGAAGGCAAGCACAAACGCAAAGAGGCTGGCCGCAAACAAAATCGTATAAACAAGAAACAGGTTGTTATAGGCCGCGCCAAAAGTCATGGAGCCATAGGTATAGACAAAATAGGCAAGCGTGCCCACCAGCAATAATCCACCCTTCAACGAACCACGGCGATAGCGCAAGAGTGAGATCACCAGCAACGGAATGCCCAGCAAGAGCATAACCCCATCCCCAGCCATAAAGCCCAAGGCAATAATAGACGTATCGTAGCGATACCAGCCTCGTCCCCAAATTTCTACATTTTCACCACGCAGCGTCGTAAAAGTAAACATGTTGCCATCGTAGGGCCACAGGAGGCCAACACCTGTTGCCACCAACGCAAGTATCACAATCAGCGACGAGAGCCAAGTAACAGCATTGTTCGCTTTCACGGCAGTCCTCCTCCAGCGAATTTGTAAATCCATATCTAGAAATGGAACCCTAACAAGTTCCAGTAGTTCAGCCATCCTACAAATACGACCATTGCCACCAGGACAGCGCCGTAGTGCAGTTTGTCTACCCACCCGCTTGCACGCCAGTTACGCCATACAACGAGAGAGCCTATCGCGCACGCGCTGGCGAGTAATGGCAGAGCCAGTACGCCAATCAGTGCCGGAGTGACCCCATACAAAAGCGCATTCTCAAGTGTCAGCAACAAGCCAAGTGGGAAAAGCAGCCCAAGCAGACAGGCAGTTGCCAACAGCCATTGGGCAAGCTTGGGTGTAGTCGAATCTATCGTGCGATCTTCACGATTCAAGGGCTTCCCAATCAAGCGCCGGAGAGGGATGGCGACCAGTGCCAGCAGGAATAGCAATTCACACAACATCAATAGGAATATCTGAAAATCAACCCCTTCGTACCAGTGGATCTTTTCATAAGCACGGTAAGGATTGTTGCCAATATAGAGGTGCATAGGACGATTTTGCTCACCGGCGTCAAAGACCAAGTCACCCTGGCTATCCACCGCACCATCGGCAAGGCGCAGCACATCTGGCCCCACCGGCACCCACTGCAACGGAGCGGAGCCAATGCCCTGTGTTGTGAACGAGCCACCCGTAGCTGCACTCACCGTGACATCGGCGTAATTGCCCCCTAGCAGCGTGACAACCTTGGCAAAGCTTGTATGGAACATGCGCGTCGAGCGATAGCTGCCAATCAGTTGCTTGCCCTGCTCTGCCGTCAGGCGGACAGCTTGGGGTGGTTCGGCGATAGCAGGGAAATAATGGTTTAGAAAGCGTTGCCGGAACTGTTCCCCAGGGCCAAATCCCCCATTGCTGTTATAGGCCACGTAAACACCAAGTTGCTCTTCAGGAATCAAAAAGAGCGCGCTGCTCGACACACCTGGATTGTTGCCCTCATGCCGCAAGATCTGCTTGCCGTTTTGGGTTGTCTGTACAAAGCCATAGGCGATGCCACTCACGCGCGGGTCATGTGCAAAGAGCTGGCTGTGCATCTGGCGCAGCGTCGCCTCCTGCAATATGGGCGAATCACCCGTTGCCAAATGCGCCATTATAAATTTCGCCATGTCCGTGACTGTTGTATGCCCCTCTCCAACCGCAGAGACACGCAGATAGATAAAGGGCACTTCGCGGTGTTCAACGTTGTCATAGCGATAGTTCTTGCTGAGGTCAGCAGCAAGCGCCGCAGGAACTGGTTGGCGAAAGGTACTTCTTGCCATGCCAAGTGGCTCAAAAATATGCTCCTCTACATATTGCTCAAATGACATACCAGAGACTCGCTCAACGATATAGCCCGCCAATGCCGTGCCATAATTGGAATAAGCAGAGACAACCCCTGGCGGACGCACGCGAGATGGAATATTACGCGCAAGCCAGCTTCCAGCAGTCTCAATCTCGGAGGAATCCAGCGCGAATAGATAGCCTTGATCTTCAAAGCCAGCACTGTGGCTCATCAGATGCTTGAGCGTGATCCTTTCGGCAAAGGTTGCTGGAATCTCAAAGTCCAGATAGGTATTCACATCTGCATCCAGATCAAGCTTACCTTGCGCGGCAAGTTGCATCACAGCAGTCCACACAAATAACTTACCTGTCGAGTCTGTACGCAGCAGCGTTTGCGCGGCGGCGACTGGTTCTTCAGCATCGAGATCGGCATAGCCATAGCCCTTGGCAAAGAGCAACTCTCCATCTTTCACCACAGCCACCGCTGCCCCGGCGATGTGATACTCCTCCAGTTGCGAGTTCATCAGCCCATCTAAGAATGCTTCGACTTCATGCACATCAGAGGGGCCAAGTTCAACCTTCTCCATCACGGCAATGCCGTTCGGAAGCGGTTTGCCACTTGGATCCGTGATAGGCGGCGTGGCGGCAAAGCTTTGTGAAGCAATCACCGCGGGCGCGGCCACCGCAATGAATCCCACCAGCACAGTCGCAATGGTACGCGCTGCCTGCCCGCGACGAACGAACCAGAAGAGCAGTCCCCCATCAAGAACCCTTCTGGTTCTTGACAAGTAGACAGGGACCGCTGTGGCAACAAACAAGAGGAGTACAGGAAGCGTCAAAATAACAAGCAGTAAGCCTTCGAGAATCCACACCAATGCCAACATCAGTGCGTGTATGATGGGATGTCTCGTTGGAACAGAACTCTTTCTTACGTTGGCATTTCTTACGTTGGCATGAGAAATGACAGTCATGAGGAGCCTCTTTCCTACTGTGCCTATCTTACTGCGCCGGCACAAATAGAGGGCGGTGAGTCCACGACTCGCCGCCCTCTATGCCACCTTAACGACCACAATCAAATCTATGTCCTACAGCAGTGTCCAGCAGTGTCGTGGTTCGTTACCATCATTGTAGTGCTGCCAGGTCGGATTCGCACTGCATAAATGGGCAGTTGCGTACCTGGTTGGATGGCTAGGTTGCCAATATGGATGAACTGTCCTCATAAGCAGCGCAAACCCTGATCTAGTGACCAGGCAATCACTATCTCCCAGGCGAGTGCCGCCCATACAAAGTTATTCTATATTGGGGCTGTACACCAGGCATTGTGCATGATGGCCTCAACATCTGCCCACTGCCAAGTGTATTCACATCTATCACAGCCAGTCCAAACATTCGTGAGTGGGAGTCAGGCAAAATATGTAGAGTCTAGGAAAGGCCGCATTGAGAAAGATTGTCGAGGTATCGCACCATGATCTACAAAGAACCTTCGTCCAAAGTTGGGGCTGTGCGGGTGACATTTCAGCTACCCGCTTCTGTCTGGGCGAATCGAGTCTATCTGGTGGGCGACTTTAACAACTGGGATCCGTGCTCATCTCCATTTCAGCGGTTGCACAACGGAGTCTGGAGCATCACACTCGATCTGCCAGCCAGACGGCGCTATGAATTTCGTTATCTAATCGACGGTCATTGGTGTACTGACTATCATGCCGATGGCTGTACGGAGAACAAATACCATGGCCTCAACAGTATAGTTGAGACGATTTTGCCGCTTGAGACCTTTGTCCCAGAGATGGGTCACAGCATGGTACGTGAGGGAGCACGCGGCAGTGGCAGGGATTCCGTAACGTACTATAAAAGAAGCCATGCATACCGCCCGCGCACCAACTGACATGAGAATGCTCTCTCCTAAACCGGGGTGGCAGGCGTCTTCTTGGCCTCATAATAGGCAGCACTTTCGTCTTCGCGTCCGCGCACAACGCGAAGACCCTTTAATCGCCCGCGCTGTGCTGTAACGACTGTGAAAGTAAGCTCGCGATTTCCGTCATCACTATAGATGACCACCCAATCATGCGTGGTGCCTAATTCGTGGGCACGCGCCGTGTTCGAAAAAAGAGCAGTATATTCCCGGTTGTCGCGGCGCGTGTGCAACACAGGAAGCCAAGCTTCACCCTTAGGGTTAAAGCGTCGCGGCGCGATTTTAGGCAGCTTCCCAGCCTTAGCCTTCTCCCGGTATTCCCGATCCACATCAAGCAGTTCCTCCACGGGTGGAAGCTGCACCTCGCCTCTCGCCGATCGCCTGCGGCCCAGCCGGTGTGCAAGCACATCGCGGATGCCTGCCAATCGCTTCTCTCCAAAGCCTGCAAGGTTCTTCAAACGTCCATCATAAGCCGCAAGCTCAAGGTCTTCTAGTGAGCTAATACCGAGTTCATCATGCAGCTTCTCAGCGAGCTTGGGGCCTATGCCAGGAATCGTCATCAGTACGGCTTGAGGGCCACTGCTACCCCG
Organism: uncultured Litorilinea sp.; assembly: GCA_946885925.1. The sequence continues at coordinate 4,758 of CAMPHP010000081.1, read as the reverse complement.
CAGCCGGTCAAGCAAAGGCAATCGCCCGGTCTGCACCAATGTGCGTATAGAGCGGGATAGACTTTCGCCAATACCGGGCAATTTCTCCAATCCTGCAAGACCCTCTTCTTCAAGGATGTCTGCTACTGACCTGGGCAAGTGACGCAATGTATCAGCAGCATTGCGATAGGCTGCAACGCGATAGGGGTTGGCACCTTGCTGTTCCAATAACATCGCAACTTCATCAAGTCGGGCCGCAATTGTTGCGTTCAATGGGTCTGGCATGCGTTCGCTCATTTGTCAGCTCTCTTTGCTAGTACCAGGACAGTTTTCCAGCGAGACGATTGCACTTGATACCGTAACCAAATAACTTACACCGAATGAGTTCATCGCGACTGCGCCATGCGCGGTCGTCTGGTGCGAACCTGTACATTTCTACCTGTGACTCAAGAACGTTACTATCTCTGTAAGAGCGCACCCTTTTCAAGATGTGGCACTCTTCTATTGGTCACATACTGGCCTGCAACTGGGGTTTATAGAGCCAGCCGATTAAGAATAGAATGCCAATCAAGAGGGCCGGCCCAGCAATCGGCAAAGCTCCAATCAGGTTGGCAATAAGGGGGAATGGCCCCCACGAGATCACAAGATACCAAGCACCAAACCCAATGAACACGAGCGCACCGACCCACTCCCAACACCAGGCCAAGGCCAACCCGATGAGCAAGACATAAACGGGAATAAGGTGCATGAACAGTGCAAGCAGTGTGCCCCAAAAGCCATATCCTTCACCAAACACGTCGAGCGCAAACATGCTGAGAAACAGCGCAAAAAGGATACCTAGTATTCTAGGTGTTCAGAACAGGAGTTGCTTAGATGGGCGTATCATTGTGTCCTCCTACTCCATGATTCTAACATCCGAATTACGAAGCAACCGCCTATTTTGTAGCAATCTTACATCAGTATCTTCCGTCTTGCCTGTCGTGCATCATCAGCGCGGATGAGGAGGAGTGGTCTGTCGGCCTGGTGCAAGACACCGGCGGCTACACTGCCGTAAAAGGCACGCTCAAGACCTGTCCGCCCGTGGCTTGCCATTGCGATTAGATCGGCCTTCTTCTCTTCTGCTACCTCTAGAATCGTCGGCACAACCGGGCCATATTTGACGCATGGTTCGGCAGCAAAACCTTTTTCGCGGAGTTCACATGCCAGTGTATCTAAATAGGATTTAACCTCATTCACGGTAACTTGGGCCAAATCTGTGCTATAATAGGCAGCCACGCCAAATGCACTGACCAGGTTAGGATCTGGCTCAATCACTTGTAGCAAGACGATCTTTGACTCACGCGCAAAGGCCAGATATTCGACATAAGGCAGAATTCTCTCGGCACGCTTTGAGCCATCCAAAGGGACTAAGAGCACGTTAAACATGGGACCTCCTATTCGTTTCCCTTCATTGTCTATGCGCGGGGGTGCGCAGCGTATAAAACTGTCACACGAGGTACTGCTACTTCAGGATAACCCATTGGTTTTGCGAAACCGCTAGCGAAACGGCGGGAGGCGGGACTGGTCAGTCGGGCAGTTTTTGGGCCTAGTCTCATACCCAGGAGCGCCAGCATTCCTCACCAGGACAAGCCTTGCATGGCCCCCGCCGTGAGATGCCCCCAACAAACGGCGACTACGTTGATTAACCAAACTGACGCTGCTATAATATCGCTGCTATGTCACGCCAAGCCGCCACTTCCTCAGTTAACTGGGATGCCCAAGTAAGCCTAAAGCTCCTCGTTGAATCCATGCCCATTGCCGTTGTCATTGTAGATTCAGGTGGGCACATTCTTTATGTCAATGCAAAACTAGAAGAAATGTTCCGCTATGAGCCAGATGAACTGGTGGGCCAAGTGGTTGAGGTCTTGATACCTGAGCGATTCCATCAAATGCACACGCGCCACCGCCAAGGGTACATGAAACATTTGCATGTGCGTAGCATGGGCTCCGGCATGGACCTTGCCGGACGGCGCAAAGATGGCACCGACTTTCCTCTCGAAGCTGGGCTTAGTCCCCTCATCCTTGATAACGAGACCTTCATCGTTGTCACTGTGACCGATATCTCTGTTCGCAAGCAGGTTGAAGAAATGCTTGCGCGGCAGGTAGAAGAACGTAATCAAGAGGTTGCACACCGCCAACGAATCGCAGAAGCCATACGCAGCATCTTGAGCATTCTCAACTCGAACAGCACCTTAGCAGAGAGCCTGGGCTTTATTGTCAGCCAAGCAGCACAACTCTTGCACGCCGATGCATGCGTCATCTATAGCCGTGAAGAGCGCTTTGGACAACTACAGAGCCAAGCCACGAGCGGCCAGATGCCGGACGAGTGGGAAGATGCCTTTGAGGAATTCATCGCCCAACAAGCTCAGTTTTATCAGGAGCCTATGATTTGTGCCCAGGGCGTGCAGCCAGTGCCAGCCTTTGGTATCAACGCTCCGGACACCTCGACCCTGGTTGCCAATACCCTGACTGCCAATACCCTAATTGCCAATGACGACAGCCCCGCGTATTTAACCGTTCCCATTCGAGACACGCGTGGGATCTATGGGCTGATCTTGCTGCACTATGAGCAGCGACAGGAGATTGCGGATCAGGAGATTGATCTGGCGCTCAGACTAGCTGATCTAGCCGCGTTAGCCTTGACAAGGGCACATCTGCGCGCACAGATTGAACACTCGGCAGTGGCTGCCGAACGCAGCCGGATTGCGCGAGATTTGCATGACGCCGTTACACAGACACTCTTTTCCGCCAGCATCATTGCCGGAGTCTTGCCTACCATCTGGCAGCGCAATGAAGAGGAAGGGCGCAGGCGGCTGGAGGAGTTGCGCGAGTTGACGCGAGGCGCGCTTGCCGAGATGCGTACCCTGCTTTTGGAGTTGCGCCCTGCCAAATTGGTTGAAGTTGATCTTGCCGACCTTTTACGCCAGTTGGCCGAGGCAACTTCGGGTCGCGCACGCGTGCCGGTTACAGTGGAGATTGAAGGTTCAACGGATATATCTGCCGATGTAAAGGTTGCGCTCTATCGTGTGGCGCAAGAGGCGCTCAACAACGTCGCCAAACATGCACAAGCCAGCCATGCCCAAATCCAACTCCGTTGCACACAGGATCAGGTGAGATTAGCGGTCATTGATGACGGCGTTGGCTTTGTTTTTGAGCGCATTGCCCCACAGCACCTTGGCCTTGGCATTATGCGCGAACGTGCAGACGCCATCGGTGCCACCTTATCTGTGTCGAGCCAACCCAATCAAGGCACTTTGATAGAAGTCGTCTGGACAAACAATAACTCGGCTTGAACAAACCTACCTGTGCATTACCCGCCTGTTTGAAAGTCTATTTTGAAAGTCTATTTTGAAAATAGCAAGAGCTGTAGGTACTTGATTATGGATAACACTTCTTCCGCACCCGCGATCCGGGTCATGTTAGTAGATGACCATGCAGTCGTTCGCAGTGGTCTTGCCACCTTCCTATATGCCTATGAAGACTTTGAGCTAGTCGGTGAGGCATCGGATGGCGAGGAGGCGCTACGTCTTTGTGGCCGCGTGCGCCCTGACGTGATCCTGATGGATCTCATTATGCCCCGTATGGATGGAGCCACAGCCACACGCGCCATCCGCGAACGTTATCCCGATGTTCAAATCCTTGTCCTAACGAGTTTCAAGGAAGACAATCTGGTCCATGATGCCTTGAAATCTGGCGCAATTGGCTACTTGCTCAAGAACGTTACCTCCGATGAATTAGCCAATGCCATTCGTGCGGCCTATCGCGGGCGTAGCACGCTAGCGCCAGAAGCGGCAGAAGTGTTGATTCATGCGGCAACGCACCAAGACACACCGCCAGTAGGCCATGACCTTACAGAGCGCGAGCGCGAAGTTCTTGACCTCATGGTCAAAGGACTCGATAATAATAAGATCGCGGAAACGCTCGTTGTCAGCCGCTCCACGGTAAAATTCCACGTCAGCAACATCCTCTCAAAACTCTATGCAACAAGCCGCACAGAAGCCGTGGTCGTTGCCATACAACACCATCTCGTCTCCCAGCCATAGGGAGCATGGGCTGGTAAGCCCTTTTGTTTAACTGCTTCCCTCTTGCCTCACGCTGCTCTACTTTCTCTCATTACATCCTATTACCTCGCCTTTTCTGCGCCTTTTCTGCGCCTTTTCTGCATTTTTGCCAGCGCAACCTAACCACTTAGCTAGGTAAAGAACTCACCCTAGGGTAGGTAATGCCTTCGCCGCATGACCGGCGTGATATTTGTCTACCAAACATACACTGTTGGCTAGGAAGTTAGCTTTTCGCACACAGAGTCGCACACAGAGAAATATTACAGGAAATTACACCATGCGCGTACTACTCGCTGACAGCCGGGTATGGTTGCGATCAGCCCTCCGCCTTCTGCTTGAACATGAAGCAAATGTCGAAGTCGTAGGTGAAGTGGCGAATACAGAGGCGCTCCCCCGCTCGATCAGCCAGTTGCGCCCCGACCTACTATTCCTCGACTGGCAATTGCCCGGTCTCGAAACCCATAGTGCTCGCCAGTTCCTCTTGAACAAAGTGCGTGCCATTCAGCCACACCTGTACATCATAGCACTCACCAATGATCTCACGAATGATCACAATGGTGATCATCGTGGCGACAACCGCCAGCCGCTGTTAGGCGCAGACGCCTATGTCAGCAAGGCAGAACCGCCAGAGCGCTTGCTAACTGTGTTGCGACAAGCTGCAACAGGATACGCATAAGAG
>CAMPHP010000080.1 GCA_946885925.1 uncultured Litorilinea sp. | reverse complement strand
GCTCTGTCACCCTGGAAGGGTCTCTCTGCCCACGTTGGCCCAGAGAGATGCCTGCCCTTCCAGGGGAGACCGGCATGACGGACGCGCGGTTCTGTCGGGTGCCCCCAGGGCGCGTAGGGGTCTCTCTGCTCTGCCACGCTACCCAGAGAGACGTATGCGCGCCCTGGGGGCACTCGACAGGCCACGCGGCTCTGTCACTCCGTAGGAGTCTCTCGGCTCTGCCGTGCCCCTGGGCACGGCATGACAACCTCTTTCTTTTAGATACGTATAGCCACGTAGCAACTTGGACCAAATTAGCAGATGGGCTTGACAATGCCCAAACGCCATGCTATATTCCGAACATTGTTCGGAAAACATACTAAAAACGGAAGATTCATACTATCTTGAACGACGACGAATTAAGCCCGCGCGAGCGGCGGCATCAACGCACAGAACAAGCCATTCTCATTGCTGCGCGCGACATCATTACGGAAGACGGCGTGGACAAGCTTTCCATGCGTGCCATTGCCGACCGCATCGACTATAGCCCTGCCGGTCTCTATGAGTACTTTGGCAGCAAGGAAGAGATCATTGGTGCAGTCTGCCGGGAAGGACATCGCACCCTGAGACGTTACATGGCACAAGTAGATCAGGCACTACCGCCAGATCAATACATGGTCGAACTGGGAATGGCCTATGTAGACTTTGCCATTCATAACCCGGAATATTTCCTACTTATCTTCACAACCATGAACTCGGAACCTGATGCCTACAAACAGACCGCCTCGCTTCCATCGGCGGAAATGATGAGTGAGGACTCATCCTTCCCATTGCTGCTGGCTGGCGTGGAGCGTGCTGCACAGGCAGGCACTATTCACTTTCTGCCAGGTTTGGGGTTGTTGGAAACAGCTTATGCCTTTTGGTCGATTGCCCATGGCGCGGCAATGCTGCGTGTGACTCATCTTAGATATTCTCATATGGATTTTGACCGTGCCGACCGTCTCATGTTCGAAGCGTTTGTGCAAGGTCTCGCCCAGTAACCTTGCTCTTTTTTTGCACATTACCGAACAATGTTCAGAATCCGCCAGATGTTCAAGATTGTTCGTTAGGAACAACCATGGAAACACTCTTCCAACTTAGTAACTTGTTGGTCATGCCATTTTGGTTGCTGATGATCCTCCTGCCCCACTGGCGTTGGAGCCAACGTATTATGGCTTCGCTGTGGACTGTCGTACCCGCTGCGCTGCTCTATACCAGCTTGGTTGTACCTAACCTGTTTGGTTTGCTGGGCATTCTTGCCTCTCCTTCAATGGAGAGTATCGCAACCCTGCTCGGCACACCCCAAGGCGCGACAATCGGGTGGGTGCATTTTCTGGCATTCGATCTCTTTGTCGGGCGCTGGGCCTATCTCGACAGCCGCAGCCACGGCTTTAGTGCGTGGCTAGTCTCGCCCATTCTCTTCTTTATTCTGATGTTTGGACCGCTTGGTTTGCTACTCTATCTCGCCTTACGTGGGCAATTGCCGCGCCGAATCGCCTGAAAATCTCGTATAGGATTCTAATCTGTCCTGTCGTTTGCTAAAGCTACTATCGTCCATTTGAGCATCGTTCATCTGAGCATCGTTCATTTAAGGAGTAACCAATGACAACTGCCAGCTCTTTACCACCAGATATGACCGGAACAAACCGCACCTCTCTGCGAGAGCAGATCAGCCGGCTGTGGGCATTTAACTGGCCCTTGACCTTATCGGTTCTGGTCTATCTCGTACTCACTCCGGTCTACATCGTCGCGGCGATTGCCGACCCGCGGCTGATCACCGGAGCCCCTGCCTTTGTCAAGCCGTTGAAGTTCGTCGTTTCGATTGGCATCTATAGTGCCACCTTCTTATGGCTGCTAACGCTGGTGGAAGGGCGGCGACGTTGGGTGCAGATCGCAGCAAACGTCACAAGCATCGGTATGCTGGTGGAGATTGTCTTGATCACCATGCAAGCGATTCGCGGGACTGCAAGCCATTTTAATGCGGCAACCGAGTTTGACAGCACGGTCTTTGGCATCATGGGGCTTGTCATCACAGTGGTCGCCACCATGAACCTGCTCTTGGGCATCTGGCTGCTCTTCCAACGCCTACCAGAGCCGGTCACTGCTTGGGGCATACGCCTAGGTGTGCTTATCTCTTTCCTGGGCATGACAGTTGCCTTCCTCATGACAAGCGGGCCAACGCCAACACAACGCGCACAGATGGAGGCGGGTGGAGAGCCGATTGCGATTGGCGCGCACAGCGTGAATGTTGAAGATGGTGGGCCAGGTCTGCCCTTCCTTGGATGGAGCACCGAGGGTGGAGACCTGCGCGCGCCCCACTTCATCGGGCTACATGCCATGCAGATCCTGCCCTTGCTTGCTTTGGCCCTTAACAGCACTGCGGCGCGCCGCCGCTGGCAGCAAGGCCAACGCACTGTATTGATTATTATCGGCGGATTGGGCTATCTTGGCTGGTTAGTTCTGCTCACCTGGCAGGCGCTGCGTGGTCAGCCTGTGTTCGCCCCCGATGCACTGACTTTGAGCGCCTATGCAGCACTCACGGGCATGGTCGCTCTTGCTAGCGGCGTAGTGACGATAACGCCGCTATTTGTTCGTTCACCCAAGTTATCCACTCAGTAACCCACTACGCTGCTTGGCGTGCCTTTTCCATCATGCTATACTCAACAATCGGCTGCCCTAGTCTGGGCAGCCGATCTTGTGTGATATGACAGGCGAAGGAGACGAAATGCAAGCAAAGAAGCAAACGCAAGTCTGGCTGCTGGTGACATTGATGCTCATGGTGCTAGCTGCGTGTACTCCACCCACCACCAACTCCACCACATCCGCAACGACAGAGAGCAATGCGGAAAGCAACACCGAAGCCACTAGCGTAGATGGTGAAAAACCGCTGATCAAGTTGGCAGAAAATCCCTGGTCGGCCTCGGCGCTCAATGTAGCCGTGGCTCGAATTTTGCTCGAAGAGGAACTCGGCTATCCGGTAGAGGTCGTAACCATCGGTGAAACGCCGCAGTGGCCCGCTATTGCTGCCGGGGAACTGCACGCGAGCCTCGAAGTGTGGCCCTCAGGCCATGCCGAGAATGTCACCGAATATATTGACAATCAAAAGCTGGTGGAAAACGGCGGCCCGCTTGGTCCTATCGGCAAGATCGGCTGGTATATCCCCAGCTATCTGCTAGAGAGCCATCCCGAATTAGCAACCTGGGAAGGGCTCAAGGTTCCGGAGAACGCAGCGCTTTTTGCCACTGCCGAGACTGGCGACAAGGGGCAATTTCTAGCTGGCGATCCAAGTTGGACACAGTATGATGCTGACATCATTGCCAACCTGGGGCTAAACTTCCAGGTTGTGACAGCAGGATCAGAAGAGGCAGTCCTGGCAGCGCTAGATGCAGCCTACAGCCGCCAAGATCCGCTGCTCTTCTACTTCTATACACCTCATGCGATTCATGCCAAGTATGAATTGACCGAAGTGGAACTGCCACCCTATAGCGAAGAGTGTTATGCCGAGGCAGCGAGCGGTGGTGTTGACTGTGACTACCCGCCCGACGAATTGTTCAAGATTTTCTGGAATGGATTGGCAGAGGAGGCACCGGAGGCGTATACTCTGCTCAAGAACATGAACTACACCACTGAGGATCAAATTGGTATGATTGCCGCGGTGGAGTTAGAGGGCAAGAGCGTGGAAGATGCAGCCCGCGACTGGCTTGCAGCGAATGAAGATACCTGGCGCGCCTGGCTTCCACAATAAGCGAACAAGTCACGCCTCTACACGGAGAGCATCTCCGCTGAGATAAGAACAGGGCAGCCATGTGGCTGCCCTGCTTTTTAGCTATACTGGCCCCACTATGTCGGCCCCACCTTGAAGCCATGACTAGGCTCGCCGCTACATCGCACATATAAACCATCTTCCCCCACCACAAAGTGCATCGGCGTACCATCCTCTATGCACGTACCCAAGCCTGCTTGGGGATAGGTAAGGGCAAGTTGAGCCAGGGCCAATTGGGCCAACAGGCTTTGATAATGCGCCAAGCTCGCCGCCGGGTCTTCTTCTTGCGTTGCCATTTGCGACATGCGGGCAATCAGCCTGCGTGCTGCGGCTTTTACATCCTGTTCCATGCGTTCTCCCTCAGCGAGTTTGTACAAGGCGTCTCTTAAATAACCCAACTACGCGACCATGCCTGCGTGATACGATCCAGCACCACGGCCAGGATTACAATCGCCAATCCGGCTTCCATTCCACGCCCTAGTTCACTCTTGGCAAGGCCAGTCACAGCCTCAAAGCCCAGTGCGCCGCCGCCCACTAGTCCAGCGATGATAACCATTGATAGCACAAGCATAACCGTCTGGTTTACACCCAACATAATGGAAGGCATGGCAAGTGGCAATTGCACCTTGACCAGCCGCTGCCAGGGTGAAGAGCCAAAGGCATCGGCAGCTTCCACCGCCGAGGGTGCCACCTGGCGCAGCCCTAAATTGGTCAGCCGGATCATCGGCGGGATGGCATAGAGCACGGATGCAATAACCCCTGGCACACGTCCCACATTGAAAAGCATGATTACGGGTACAAGATAAACAAAAACAGGAATGGTTTGTAACAAGTCTAATACAGGCATTAGCCAAGACTGTACCCGATCTCGATGCGCAGCCCAAATTCCAAGCGGCAGACCTATCACCAAGGCCAGCAGCACCGCCACTACCACTTGGCTCAACGTATCTAGTGTCTCACCCCACAGCCCCAGGAAACCCGTTAGTGGCAGGACAACGGCACACAAAATCGCCAGCCGTCGTCCCGCCGCTAGATAGCCTACCAGCCCAATGCCAACCGCCACAACCAGCCAGGGAGCAGCAAGTAATCCATCGCGCAGCGGATTGAGCACCTGGCGTACAAAGAAATCGCTCAGCGGGCCTGTCCCAATTGGCAGGTCACCGACCTGGTAGAGATTGTCGCGCATCCAAGCAACTGCTGCATCCACTGGCTCGCGCATCGACAGATGCAACCATGCGGGCCATGCGGAGAGATCGACCAGATAGAGATCCGCCGCAACCATCCCCAGCAAGAGCAGGATTACACTCACCCAATAGGCATCAGCAGGCAGCCAGCGACGCAAGCTGAACCGCTTGGACTTCGTGCTTGTCCCCTTACCAGCCAATGCCTTTTGTCGTTCGTGATAAAAGCCAGCACTAATGCGATCCAACAAGACCGCCAAGAGCACAATCGCCAATCCCGCTTCTAATGCCTGCCCCACCTGAACCCGTTGCAGCGCCACCATTACCTCGCGCCCCAAACCGCCAGCACCGATTAAGGCCGCAATCACCACCATGCCCAATGCCATCATAATCGTCTGGTTCACCCCAGCCAGAACTGCGGGCAACGCCAAAGGCAATTGTACCTTCCAGAGCTTCTGGTAACTGGTGGAGCCAAAGACATCCGCAGCCTCCACCGCGGCTTCGGGCACTTGACGGATGCCGGTAGCAGTAAAACGAATGGCAGGAGGCAGAGCATAAATCACGGTTGCCACGACGCTGGGAACGCGTGCCACACCAAAAAAGAGCAGGACAGGAATCAGGTAAACAAAGGCGGGCATGGTCTGCATGGCATCCAAGATGGGACGTAACAGCGCATTCACCCGGGGCGAACGCGCAGCCCAAATGCCCAAGGGCAAACCGATCAACAAGGTCAGCGCCACCGATGCCCCCACCAGCGCCAGCGTTTGCATACTCTGCTCCCACAGTCCCACCGCGCCCATCCACAACAAGGCAACGATGCTAAAGAGAGCCAGCACCCATCCTCGCGCGCGATAGGCCATTGCCGCCACCGCCACGATCACCACAGGCCACGGCAGCATCAGCAAGAATTGCTCGAATAGCCGCAAAAAACCATCGAGAGTCGCGCTAAAGGGCATAAATCCATAAACAAAAATGGGATGAGTCGCACGATTGCCAATCACCCATCGCTCAAACTGGTCAACCGGCTCGCGCAGCCCTAGATTCCAACTTTCAGGAAAAGTACCTATGTGTAACAGAGCAGAGAGCAAAAGAGCCGCCAGGAAGATCAGCGCAGCAATAATACCCCGTCGCGTCAATCTTTGTGAGACCGTGCGTACCGGCGGGTGCGGTAATGAACGGCTTAATGTAGTCATGCTGTCAGCCCCTGCCACTGGGGCCCTCCGCCAGTCGGACTCAGCGCCCACATAATCGCCTGGCGATCCACACAGCCAACCAAGCGATCCTGGTCATCCACCACAGGCAGCACCTGATCCGTGGCAGCCAAGATCGGGATCATCTCGTCCAACTTGGCAGAGAGGGAGATAGGCAGATTGCCCATATCATCGCCATTGACCGGACGCATAATGGTGCGCGCAGTCAAGACCTTTGACTTGGGGACATCTTGGGTGAATTCAGCGACATACGCGTTAGCAGGATGCAACACGATCTCTTCGGGAGTCCCGACCTGGACAAAGCCGCCATCCTTCATGATCGCAATCCGGCTGCCCAGTTTGATCGCCTCGGCAAAATCATGGGTGATAAAGAAAAGTGTCTTCGCCATATGCAATTCCAAGCGCAGTAGTTCATCCTGCATCTCACGGCGGATCACCGGGTCCAGCGCACTAAAAGGCTCATCAAAGAGCAAAATCTCTGGATCCACGGCAAGCGCACGCGCCAGCCCCACCCGCTGCTGCATGCCCCCACTTAACTGCCCTGGATAGTGGTTCTCCCACCCGCTTAGATTGACCAACTCCAAGACCTCACGCGCCCGCGCATAACGCTGTGTCCGGCCCATGCCTTGAATTTCCAATCCATAGGCAACATTGTCAATCACACGACGATGGGGAAAGAGGCCAAAGTTCTGAAAGACCATGCTCATCTTATAGCGACGCATTTCGCGCAAGCGCCGCCGATCAGCTTGGGTAATCTCTACATCATCCACCCAAATCTGACCTGCTGTTGGCTCTATCAGTCGTGGCAGGCAGCGCAGCAAGGTTGATTTGCCACTGCCCGAAAGCCCCATGACGACAAAGGTTTCGCCTTCATAAATATCAAAGGAGACATCACGTACCGCCACCACACTGCCTGTGGTAGCCAGGAGTTCTTCTTTTGAAGGAAGTGTGCTGCTAAGTGTCTCGCTCGGGGCCGGCGCTAATTTTGCGGAAGCCATCAACTCGGTTAACACTTTTGGCTGTGCGCCAAATACTTTCCAAACATTGCGACAGGAGACCACTACTTTGGGGTCTACGTGCGCGGCTTCATTCATGCTCTCATTCCCGTCTGCAAAAAATGCTTATTCGATCTATAACTTTACTCGACTGCGTAGGCAAACGCAAACCGCCAGATGGTTTCCACCCGGCGGTTTGTTTCTACCACATAGTTAATGCCACACGTAGTTACGCGGCTCTCATTGCCGCGAATTTTCTCGCATTCGCCCTTCAATCCGGTTCTGGCGCGGGAATTACCTCTATCTTTACATCCAACACGCCTTTGTTATCGCTCAACTGATCATCATTGATGCGGAGATAGAGCATCCCTGGTTCGTTTACCCATAAAGTTGTGTCTTTCCCTACCCACACCGGCCCACCTGCCTCACCAATGCGCGCAAGCAGCAAACCTCCTGGCACATGTGACATCGGATAAAAATCGGGTGCGGGATAGCGGGCGTGCCCTTCAGCTCCATGCCACTCGTTTGGCGTGTAGAGCCATTCGCCCGTTGCGCGGATCACAGCTTCTTCTCCAACCTCGAGACGGATGCCGGTGCTCTGCCAATCGCGGTAGGCATAGACGCGCATCTGAGCCATATCCTCTTGGTGTGTTGGCGTCAGCACATCGGTGAACAACAGGTAGAGCGTCGCTATCCCCACCATGCCGATCATCCACAACCAGATCAATCGTATCAACATGGATAGCGCTGGATTTCCTGCTCGGGAAGTCTGTAGAGTTGTCATCGTTCGCTTCGCCGCCCTCTACTCGCGCAAATCTACGACCGGCGCACTACCTCCGTTGATGACCCACTTACTGTTCTCTTTCAACTCCTGGGCGATAAGATACTCGACAAACTTCTCACCCAATGCACCCTGCTCGCTCAATTCTGCCATCATTGAGCGAATCGCAATCTGCTGGGCTTCGGCGGTCAGACGCATTCGTTCAGCATCAGCTTGGGCAGTGGCGGTAATTTGGTACGCCTCGGCTTCTGCCTGCTTCTGCGCCGCATAAAGATTAGCGTCTGCCAATGTCTTGCTCTGGGCAGCTTCAGCTTGCGCCTGCTCCTGCCGCTGTACAGCCACCATGCGATCTTTGATGGCAGTAAGCACCTCCTCTGGCGGTGAGGCGCTTTGCATCTGCACCGTGACAAACTCTACACCATATTGGGTCTCCTTCTCCTTCAGCACCTCCATGATCTCGGCATTCATCAACATGCGATCATTCATCACATCAGCCATCGCCTTGGTGTTGACCACATCACGCAGCTTGCCTTGCACAAACTCAAAGACAATACGCTCTGGATCATCAACTTGTAGCGCATATTGCTCTGGATTGGTGACACGATAGGTATATTGCAGCGAAACCAGCATGGTCACATTGTCCGAAGTCATGGCTGGAATCTGCTCCACATAGCCCAATCGCTCATTGACACGCACAATAATCACGGTATCCACCAGCGGGATCTGCACATGCCACCCTGGTGTCTGCACTGACAGAAAGCGTCCACCACGCAAGTGCAATCCACGCTCATACTCGTGGATCTTGTAGACCGCGGCCCGTCCGACAAAAAGCAAAACCCCAATCAAAATCAGCCCGGTCAAAATTACCACCGACGTGCGATAAAGCCGGTCGAGGGTTCGCGTCACATTCTTGAGATCCACCGGCGCGACAGGCGGTGTTGGCAATGCCTGTTGAGTCATAGATTTAACTTCCTCCCTGTTACTCTTATAGCCTTCATCTCGTAGCGTGCGTTTGGCAGTGTGGATCTAGCGGCGTTGATCGCGCAACCGCTTTGCATGGATCTAGCATGATACTGTGGACATAAATTCTCAACGGTACAAGCAGCTGCTAAGTTCCTGGACAAAATAGCAATATAAAACCCTGGCGATACAAAAAACGCCTTTGACAAGCAAATCATGACGATGCTATTATAATCATC
>CAMPHP010000079.1 GCA_946885925.1 uncultured Litorilinea sp. | reverse complement strand
GTGAGAGACCTTTCGGCAACCCTCTATGGTTTCTTTGTGCTGGCGGTGCGAAAAGCGGCAAAACCTTCACACCAACATCCACCTCCTTTGCGGTAACTATCCGCGCTGATTTAGATAAAGAGCGAGTTTAGGCAAAAAGCCGATCTATCTCCTCACGCGGGATCACCGGAGCGTCCTGGTGTAGGAAACAAGCAGATGCACGGGTGGGATTCACCTGGAACAAGGGAGGGGACTTTTGCACACAGAGCGTCATAGCATGAGGACAGCGATCTGTGAACTTACAACCCTCTGCACCGCTCCCGTTCACCTTGGCAATGCTGGAACTCATCTTGATCTCTTTCGTGCCCCATGTATGATCCAGGTCGGGCCACGGAATCGAATCCACCAATAGCTGTGTATAGGGATGCTGGGGGTCTTTGATCACATGCTCCACATCGCCTACTTCTGCAAGCTCACCACGATAGAGCACCATAATGTCATTACTGACATGGTAGGCTGTGGTCAGGTCGTGCGTGATGTACAAAATGGAGATACCAAACTCACGATTAAGTTTGCGCAGGCTCTCCAAAATCGTCGCACGCAACGAAGCATCCACCATCGACACAGGTTCGTCGGCAATAATGAGCCGAGGTTTGAGCAACAAGGCTCGCGCCACCATAATACGTTGGCGTTGCCCACCACTTAGCTGGTGCGGAAAGCGCCCCAACGTTTCTTCGGGCTGCAACCCGACTTCAGACAAAGCATTTTCCATCAACCGTCGCGCTTCGGCCCGCGACTTCGCCAACCTAAACTTTTCGATGGGCATGTCCAATACATGGTCAACAGGATAAAAGGGGTTATAGACCGAAAATGGGTCCTGGAAAACCGCCTGTACCTCACGCCGGAAGCTTTGCTGCTCATCCCGGTTGAGGCTACGCATATCCTTGCCCTTATACAACACACTGCCCGACGATGGATGGAGGAAGCCCATCAGAATCATGCCCAACGTGGTCTTACCGCTTCCACTTTCTCCGGCGATGGCCTTGACCACCGGCTTATCGGTGTCAATCGTCATGGACAAATTATCCAGCGCCACAGTACGTTTCTTGCGAAACACCCCACCGCCAAACTCTTTTGTTACATTACGCAGTTCCAAGAAAGCCGTCATAATACGCGTTCCTTCAACGCCGGTTCAACAAAAGTGGAAGCACCATCATACAGATGGCATGCAACCACGCGGTTGGGGCGAATCTCCTCCGGCGGAGGGGTTACAGTCTTGCAAATATCCATCACATGGGGACAACGCAGATGGAACAAACAGCAAGAGGGTGCATTGAGTAACGACGGGGCAATCCCCGGAATGCCCTTCAATTCGCCCTTGTCAGCAAGCCGGGGCAAGCTATTGATTAACAATTGGGTATAGGGATGCATCGGTTCACGGAACATCTCACGCACATTACCGAGTTCAGCAATCTTGCCGCCATACATCACAGCCAGCCGGTTGACAAACTGCACCATCAGCCCCATATCGTGTCCGATAAGAATCACCGCAGCGCCCAATTCCTCTTGCACGCGGCCAATCGTCTCCATCACCTGGCGTTGAATTACCACATCCAGGGCGCTCGTCGGCTCATCGGCAATGATGATCTTGGGACGCAGCGAAATCGCAATGGCAATACAGACGCGTTGCTTCATGCCACCACTCAACTCATGTGGGTACATGTTGGCAACGGCTGGATCAAGGTCAACCCAGCGCAGCACATCAGCAACGCGTGTCTCCATCTCCTTTTTGCTCATCTTAACGTTGTGAGCGCGCAGACCATCGATGATCTGCTGGCGCACACGCGTAACCGGATTGAGCGAATTCATGGCCCCTTGTGGCACCATCGCAATTTGGTTGAGCCGCACCGAGCGCATCTCATCCGGGGTGAGTTTCACAGTATCCTGCCCATCCAGAATAATGCGCCCCCCTTCGATTCGACCGGGAGATTTGATCATCCGCATCAGCGCCAGCGCCATCGTAGATTTACCCGACCCAGACTCGCCCACCAAACCGAGACGGCTGTTCGGTTCCAAGGTAAAACTAACCCCATCAACGGCCTTCACCGGCCCGCGCTGTGTGTGATAATGTACGCGCAGATCTTCAACGCGCAGCACTGGTTCGCTCATGCCGCCCTCCGTAGCTTGGGATTAGCAACTTGGTCTAGACCCATAGAGAGCAGGAACAGACCGATAAAGGTAACGATGATCATAATAATAGGCGGAGCCCACCACCACCACAGCCCGCGTAACACCGCAGTGTAATATTGTGACCAGTAGATGGTCATGCCCAGGGTCGGAACGTTCTGCGGTCCCAGCCCCAACGCTTCCAGACCGATGCTCGCCAGAATGGCAGAGCTAACTGCACTGACAAAGCTGGCGGCTAGATAGGGGAGCAAATTCGGAATTAACTCGCGCACGATGATCTCAAAGCCATTCAGCCCTGAAAGTCGTGCGACCATCACAAATTGTCTTTCACGCAGCGTAAGCACTTGGCTGCGGATTGTACGCGTGGGCCACATCCAGGCGAGCAGCGCGACCACCAAAGCCATCATGTTCACACTGACCGCGCCGCGCAATGTGGTCGCAATGACCACCAGGAAGAGCAGGCCCGGTACGGTCAAGAGCACATCCGCCGCGCCCTTAATGATTGTGTCCACCCAACCACCAAAGTAGCCAGCCAGAAAGCCAAAAAGGGTTCCCAGCCCTAGTCCAATCGTCCCGGCAATCAGCCCGATCCTCAATGTTAATGGCGTCCCCACGACCATAACCGCCAAGATGTCACGCCCAACTGTATCAGTTCCTAAAGGGAACTCTGCCGATGGTCGTTGATCGGGCAAAGAAGACCCTACCTTCACCAAATTTTCATCCACGAAGATTGACATGACTGGCCCAAAGAGTGTTACCACTGCAAGCAGGATAACACCGGCAATCAGATAGGGATTGCGCGCCAGTCGCAGCCAAGCTTCTAACGTACCACTCATAATTGATCTTCCTTCATCGTTTTTTACGCTTTCTCAATTGCCCACTGTCACTATAGAGAATCACATCGATATTGAGCACCATTGGCTTTATTGCTGCGAAAATGCTTAACGCTTATGGTAAGAGATACGAGGGTCAAGGAGCGGGTAAATCAAGTCCATAATCAGTGTTGCCAAACCTATGGCGAAGATGAGGATAATCACCACCCCATAGATCATAAAGTAATCAAAAGTTTGGATCGAACGATAGAGGAGGGAGCCTACGCCCGGATAACCAAAGATGATCTCCACCAGCACTGCACCAGAGACGATAAAGCCCAATGACAGTGCTAACGAGGTGGTTTGGGGCAGCAAGGCATTGCGTAACGCATACTTGGTGAAAATGTCGCGGTTCTTTAGCCCTTTGGCCTCGGCAAAGGTGATATAGTCTTCCTCTAGCCCGGAGATCATCATCCCGCGCATTCCAATCGCCCAACTGCCCACGGAGGCAAGGATGATGGAAAATGCGGGCAACACAGAATGCCAGAGCACATCCATCACATAGTTCCAGTTCATCCTCGGAATCGAACCAAGGGTAAAGCCACCACTAATCGGGAACATCTTTAGTGAAAAGGCAAAAAAGTAGACCAGGATCAACCCCAATAGATAGAATGGGATTGCAGACAGCGTTAAGAGCGGCCCCAACATCACGCTGAGCGCGCGTGGCGAACTAGGCCATGCAATTAGCGCACCCAAGATCGTGCCTATTGCAAATGCTATGAGCGTCGAAAAGAGCAAAAGCCCGATGGTCCACGGTAGCGCCCGCAAGATAATGTCGATAACTTTACTTGGGAAGTTGGCAATGGAGACACCAAGGTCAAAACGTGCCAAATCTCCCAGATAGTTCAGATATTGCTTCCACATGGGCTGATTAAGCCCGAACTTTGCCTCATAACTTGCAACCACCTTTTCCATATCGGTCTTGCCTGTCCCGCCAAATCTCGTCGCCTGTAGCAGCATTTCACGAATCGGATTGACAGGAGCCAAGCGTGGAAGGATGAAATTCACAGTCGCAGCCAGCCAGATAATGATCAGAAAGACGCCGAAGCGCCGCGCTATGTAACCAAGGGTCATTGTGTTTCTTCCTCAATACTTTTTATCAATACTCTTTAGTTGTCTTAAAACTCTTTAATTGTGCTGGTATCTATTTGTGCCAAGAAGTACATAGGATGTGCGATGCTGGATTTATGAGCCGTCTGCGAGAGCTAGATCAAGGAGAGCCTACATGCACGCCGCGATTCAGGAGCTACAGACTAAACGTTTGTACTACAGAACCACCACCCCCAGGATGGGCAGCGATCCAAATGTTGTATGGGGGGTACTGCTAAACTACTTGTCGTGCTAATTGTTGCAATGCACACAACTGTTGATGCTTAACAGACCACGGTAAGCGGTATTGGGAGATTGGCCTGCCAAGTGAGGTAGAACTGAGGATATTATACACACTTATGCCTAGGTGTAAAACTCGTTATTTAGACCTCCTGGCTCTTCTGTGGTGGATTTAGCCAAAACCATAGCGCAACCAGGAACAAGGGCAATCCTGCCAGCACGCCAACCATCGCTGGGCCGAGTATCGGGTTCGGTGTCCCTTGCACAAAGAGGAGCGGCAAGGCAGCAATGCCATTGAGCGCGCCATGCCCAATTACCGCGGGCCAAACGCTGCCACCTCGAATCGTCAACCACCCTAAAAGCGTGCCAAATGCGGTCGTGAAGAGCACAAAGACCAACATTCCCAACCAGGGCGCACCCGGATACTCCAATCCGTAGTTATGCCCCATCGCAATCAGAGGCCAGTGCCACACACCCCAGATCAGCCCCATCCACAGCATCGCCCGCCGCCAGCCCAAAGCCATCAATTTCGGTTGCAGATAGGCACGCCAGCCAAACTCTTCTCCCAAGCTTGGCAGAGCATTTAGCACAGGTGCTAAAAATAATGCTGTCAGCGTTTGAACCAGGATCAACATCTCCACAGAAAGCGGCACTGCTTCTCCGGTCACGGCAGCACTCTGATCGAGCATTGCACGTACTTGTCCCAGTGACGTATCGAGGTGTTGAGGAAACACAAGGAAATAGAGCGCTGCACCAATCAGCGTGAGAATACCTGGAGCGAACCAAGCGACCAACCATGTCCACCAACCCTGCCGGAAGTGCGGACGCAACCAAAGGTTATGCCACCCCTCACGCGTAATCAGCCGCGTCAGCAGATGGGCATAGGATGGCCCAGGCATATACCACAGCGTCAAGACCAAGATTGTTTGGAGCCCCGACATCCCCGACAATCCACCATTGAAAGCAATATAAAGGGCGGCACTCCAGGAGATAAGAAACGCCAGCAAGCAAAATACAAGCACCCGCCGTAAGTCAAGCACCGCACGGGTCGCAGACACAGTTATTTGATCTTCCATCAAACAAAATCTTCCATAGAGTAATCATAAACCTGTGCTGTAGTACACCCTGTCATTCCGACGAGTCTGCAAGGAGGAATCCCCTTCTCGCTGTCCCAACGTTTCCAGAAGGGGATTTCTCCCGCTGGTGGGGCATAGCCCCACTTCGTGATCGGAATGACGGTTGAACGCCAGATCTACCGGGTTGACTCGTCAAAAGCAACCATAAAGTCAGCAACCTTGTCCACAATGATCTCTAGCATCGCCTTACCCTCTTCGGGCGTCGCCTTTGCCGGGGAATCCGAATAGCCAGTGCTGGCTGCCCATGTGCCATGTCGCTGCACTGTACCGCCAACCAAACCCTTGGAGAAAAGCCCGCCATCATTCTTTTGGTCAATCGTCTGAGCAAGCCCCTCTTGGTTAACCAGTTCAGGGCGAATTGCCATGACCAGAGCCGTCTCAAAGCGTCCTGCATGTCCAGGAACACGCCCGCCCTCCATGATTCCCGCCTCTACAATCGCAGGGCGAGCAATATCCCAATAGGCGGCTGTCGCAATTGACACATCGTGACCCAGCCGGTTCACGAAGTCCAAGCCCACCACCGCGTTGGAATCTGTGTTGCCTCCATGTCCATTCAAAATCATCAACCTGCGGAAGCCACTCAGCGCCAACCCTTCGAGGATGTCCGTCACCGCTGCCATATAGGTCGGTGCCGCCAGTGACAGCACACCGGCAAAAGGGCGATGATGATGCGAATTGCAATAGGGCATAACCGGAGCCACCAGCACTTGGCTACGTCCTGCTGCCTTCTCTGCCGCGCGGAGTGCGACAGTCCCACACAACAATGTGTCAGTCACCACTGGCAGATGTGGCCCATGCTGCTCAATCGAAGCTGTGGGCAGCACTGCCACTGCGTTGGGGGCAATCGCCTTAATCTGCTCACGAGTCAATTCTTCCAAACGAACGGTCATGCTCTTTATCTCCTCTTATACAGATAACTTTGGTTACATGTAACTTCGGTAAATGTCTCAAAGGCTCTCGATTCGTAAGCCTTACCTCTTAAACGCTAACCCTTTTAAACCCTACCCCTTGCTCTCCGTGACCTTGCTCTCCGTCCGGCGCAACACGCTCTTTCCATCCTTTACCGCCTCCCACATTTCCGCAAAAGCAGCGCTACCATCGTCGGGCACAACCTCTAAGGTCGCGCCTGGCTCACAAACTGGTTGGGCATCATCAGGATAGGTGCGGTGCAACGCCTGCTTATCACCCACATAGTAGGTCGCTTCACCATTCTCGCGGATATAGCGGTAGAGATGCCGTGGCGTCTCGACAAAGGCATAATCAACCCGATAGCGCTCTATGGCATCCATGTCAATCTCAATGCCCAGCCCCGGCCCTTCTGGCACGCGCATAAAGCCGCCACGAATCGCAATCGGTTCAGTAATCAACTGAGATTCGTAGATGTTCATACACGTAATCGCAGGCCATTTGGCCTGCATATACACCGCGCCACAATGGGCCGCCCAGGTAGTTGTCACCCCCGTCCCCACCATCTGCAACCAGAACGGCTTGTTGGCCTGTTGCAGCAACAGCGCTTGGCGGCGATTGGAACTTGCTCCTTCACCCACCACAAAGCCGTCGCAGACATCCTCTTTCAGCGCGGTCATAATCGGCGGGCTACCATAGTGCATGGCAACCGGACGGTTGATACGCTGGCGAATCTGCACATTACCCGCCACATCGCTTTGCGGAATCGGGCTTTCAAACATAGCGACCTGGTCATATTGTTCCAATGTGCTGAGAAAGCGCACTGCGTTAGCAGCATTGTCCAGCGTCGCGTTGAAATCCAAATCCAGAATAAACTGCGCTGGCACGACCTCAAAGATAGCTTGCAACGCGGCGTGGAGATCAAACCAGGTGCGCGCCTTGAGCTTAGACGACATATAACCCTGGCGTACTGCCTCGGCGCATTGCTCGGCCCAATCCTGGGGCGGCATATCCATCGCCCACCAGGAAATGGGGCACCAATCGCGCACCTTTTCACCCAACAGCTTGTAGACAGGCACGCCTAGTGCCTTGCCGACCAAGTCAAACAAGGCCATCTGCACCCCAGCACCCAAATTATCTTGCCACATGACATCTGCGGGGTGACGGCCAATCAACTCTTTTTCGACATTGGGTGGCACCTTGGCCCAGGTGTAGTTGGGCAAGGTCTCACCCCATCCAACCAAACCATTGTCGGTTGTAATCTTGCAAAGCTGTGAAATACGCCAATGGGGCAACCAATACTGCATGTGCAGATTGGTATGGGGTGTGAAAGGGACATCCAGATGGATGAATTCCACATCAACAATCTTCATGTGAATACTCCCAAAGTAAGCTTGACCAAAGAGTTAGGTAATGAAGTTAGGACTAGTGAGTTTGAAATCGCGAGTTAGAAATAGTGAGTTAAAAAGCCATCTCTAGATTGGGTGGGCAAGCAAAAGGGATAAGCAGGTCTCATTTATCCGAGAGGTACGCCCACAGTCGAGGAGGGAAAACAGATAAGTTGCACCAGAGGATCATGCACAACACCACGCAAGGGTTCAGCAAATCCATCAACAAATAAAGCACTAAATAAAACAGCAGTGCAGGAAACAGTTGTCATTTGCGCCCTCAACCCGTAAAATCTTACCACAGCAAGCGGAGAGTGCCATCCTCACGAGGAGCAAAATCCACTTTGCGCTAGGTGTCATCTATACGCCATAACTCTCCCTCGCCCATCACAAACATACTGAATGCAGGCCGCATCACTGCCCTTCAGCTACAATGACCCACTAGAACGTCCGCATAAACTGATCCTTTGAAAAAATTCAAGGGGAAATTTCAAGGAAAAATTCAAGAGAAAGATTTAGGGGTATGACGCTCAAGGTTTTTGTCTTCACGCGCAACAGCACACTCTCCCTTGCTGAACTCCGCCGCCTTGTCCCATCCACTATCGAGATCGTCACAGGTGAAGAGGTTCCAGCCAATGCCGATTTCGAGATTTTGGTACATGGCTATCCTAGCCGTGAGCAAATCGAAGCCAGCCCTAACTTGCGCGCTGTCATTGCACCCTTTGCAGGCGCGCCGAAAGAGACCATTGAGCTCTTGCAAGCGTACCCGCACATCTCACTACATAGCATCCACTTCAATGTCATTCCCACCGCCGAACTCGCTATCGGCCTGATGCTGGCGGCAGCCAAATTCATCGTCCCTATGGATCGCGAACTACGCCACAATGACTGGCGCTCACGCTATGGCAACACACCCACCACTATTCTCCACGGCAAATGTGTCACCATCTTGGGCTACGGGCGAATCGGCCAACGCATTGGCGCGGTCTGTCATGCCTTGGGCATGACGGTAATCGGGGTTCGCCGCCATGTTGGTGAAGATGAGACAGCACCCAGCGATCCCATTGCCACCATCTACCCAGCCACCATCTACCCACCCTCGGCCTTGTCTAAGCTACTCCCGCGCAGTGATGTACTTGTCATCGCGCTCCCTTTGACCGCCGAAACCAAGGGGATGATCGGTGCACGCGAGCTTGCGTTACTCCCTGCTGGCTCCATCCTGGTCAACGTAGGCCGCGGGCCTGTCGTGGACGAAGAGGCGCTCTACCAGGCCCTAGCAGACAAAACACTCTTGGCAGCAGGGCTGGATGTCTGGTATGACTATCCCGAAAGTGAAGAAGAGCGCACCAACACACCCCCCTCTCGTTTCCCTTTCCAC
>CAMPHP010000078.1 GCA_946885925.1 uncultured Litorilinea sp. | reverse complement strand
CCAAAGCAGCGATCTTCGACGCGATGACCAAAGATGTAGCGGTCGGTCTTGCGCTCTACTGAACCCATCACCCATTGTGCCTGGGGATCGCCCAACACAAATAACTGAAAGTCGATACAGTGAGTGCCTGTATTCATCATGCCCGACCGTACTGCTGACCAAAGGCGCTTGGGTTCGCCAATTGCGCCATCTTGAATCAGCCGCCTGGCTTCCTGCCATGCCGAGTAGAAGCGGCGTTGGTGACCAATCGCCAGTTTTACATTGTTGCGTTGGCACGCAATCATCATGGCATCGGCTTCACCGATGGAAAGCGCCATAGGCTTCTCACACAAGATAACCTTTGGCTGATACACAGAGGCGGCGATGGTCATCTCGGCGTGCTGTGGATCCCATGAACAGATGCTTATAATGTCGAGATTCTCACGCTCTATCATCTCGCGGTAGTCTAAATAGCGGCGACTCACATGGAAGTCATGGCCGAATTGAGCCAAAGCTTGGGGGTGTGAATCAGCGATGGCGACGATTTGTGTATGCTCGCACTCCTGCCAGCCGCGCGCGTGTTCGCGGGCAATCCGTCCACTGGCAATGATCCCCACACGGTACTTGGCGGGCATCCTTAGTTCCTCTCTAATTTTATTCGGAAGTTCATGAATTGGGTTTGAACTGCTTGATGTGATTTAAGACGTTGGTTGTATGTCCACACGGGGTTAGCTATTCAGCAAGCGGTTGTAGAGTTCGACCTGGCGCGCCAATGCCTCTTGGTGAAGGGCATGGTGCTTGGCATTGGGTAGATAGGTTGTGCCAAGAGCGGGGGAGAGCGCGGCGGGGCGGGGTATCACCCCTAGTTGTTCAAGCGCCAGTAGAGCAAGCCCGCGGCTGGTGCCCTCCTTCTCTGCCAGTGTGTGCAAGGGTCGCCCCAAGACATCGGCCATGATCTGGAGCCAAGCGGGCGAACTGAGCAGTGCGCCGCCACCTGCGATGATCTCATGGTCCGTGCCGGAGGGGAGTTGGGACGCAATGCGTTGGTAGATGAGAGAAAAGCGGTAGGCAATCGCCTCTAGCCCTGCTTGGAGAATGTCAATGGGCTGGGTGTGAAGGCTTAAACCATTGATGGCAGCGCGGGCATCTTCGCGCCACCCAGGAGCACGCTCACCCGCCACGAAGGGCAGTATGGTCAGCCCGTGGGCTGTGGGTGCTCGTTCTGTCAAAGCCTCTTCTAAGGCATCTCCTTCGGGCAATCTCAGCAGTGTATTCAACCAAGCAAAGAGGTTGCCACCCTCGGTAGTTGCTCCCCCCAAGAGTGCCCGCGATCTGTCCACACGATAGAGCCAAAGGCCATCGGGTACTTGCTTTAGCTCTGGCCCCACGACCACGCGCATGGCCCCCGTTGTCCCCATTGTCAATGCAATGCGGTTGGGCGCGTCACAGCCGGATCCGATGTTGGCTGCGGCTCCATCCCCAATGGGAAGCAGCCAAGGCACTTCGGCAAGGGCGGGCCAGCGCTGCGCCCATTGGCCTTGCAAGCCTTGGAGGGGCGTATTTAGATCGCCCAGCGGCGATAGTTGCTCTTTTGTGATAGGAAGCCGCTCAAGCCAACCAGAGTCCCACTCTAGATCACGACGGTTGAGCATACCAGTCCATGAGGCTACGCTGTAGCTGACGCGCCACTCATCAAAGAAGTGGTAATAGATGTACTCACCGATGCTTACCCAGCGAGTCGCAGCTTGGAACCATTCAGATTGTTCGTCGGCAAGCCAACAAAAACGTGAAGGTATGTAGGAAGTGTGGATCAAGCAACCTGTGCGGTCGTGTGCCTCTCTTGCCCCGGCTTGACCCAACCCTTGCCGCAAAGCTTGGGTAACGTTGGCGTTGCGTGTGTCGGCGTAGGTAAAGACGGGAGTTACCGCTTTGCCCTGCTCATCAACGCCCAACAGATTGCCCACGAGCGTATCCACCGCCACTGCGCCAATCTGCCCAGCCAGCACGCCGGCACGTTTCAGCAGCGCGTCAATCACTTCGATTGTGTCTGCCAGGATTTGATCGGCGTCAAAGATTGCACCCCCGTCGGGTGTTGTCATCATCTGGCTCTGGCGCTGTTCCACCATGCCCTCTACTACATGCGCTGTGGCATCAAAGAGGATGGCTCGTGTTGACGAAGTGCCAATATCGATGGTTAGGATCAAGGGAGATTTGGGGGAAGTGGTATCAGGTCGAGAGCGGGCCACAGGTAACTATTCCTCGGTCATGGTAACGAACTGGCGAGCATAGAGTAGCGCGTAAAGACCACCTTGCGCCAGCAATTCTTCATGGGTGCCTTGCTCGACAATCTGACCTGCTTGGAGGACACAGATCTGGTCGGCATTGCGGATGGTGCTCAGGCGGTGGGCGATGACGATGGAGGTGCGCCCCTCTAAGAGACGATCCAGCGCACTTTGAATCAGCGCTTCGGTCACAGTGTCAACGCTGGCGGTGGCTTCATCCAGAATCAAAATGCGCGGATCGGCCAAGACTGCGCGTGCGATGCAGATGAGTTGGCGTTGGCCTACTGAGAGGTTGGAGCCTCCTTCCATGATGACCGTTTCATAGCCATCGGGCAGCGCAAGAATAAAGTCGTGGGCATTGGCAGATTTGGCTGCTTCTTCGACCTCGGCATTGCTTGCCTCTGGTATGGCAAAACGAATGTTATCACGCACGGTGCCAGAAAAAAGGAAGGGATCTTGGGGCACTAATCCCATTTGCCGGTGCAACGAGACTTGGGTAACGCTACGCACATCAATGCCGTCAATGGTAACGCTCCCCTCGGTCACATCATAGAAACGGGCGATTAGGTTGGCAATGGAACTTTTGCCTGCGCCAGTGGGACCGACAAGCGCGACCGTCTGTCCAGGTTCGATCTTCAGATTGATTTCCCGCAAAACTGGCTCGTCTGCCTTATAGGAAAATTCCACGTCCTGTAGCACGATTTCACCCTTGATCGGCGGCATCTCGCGACCATTGGCAGGGTCAGCCACGCTTGGCTCGGTATCAAGCAGTTCCAATACCCGCTCCCCACCTGCCATTGCCGATTGCATAGTGGTATAAAGCTGGGAGAGTTCTTGGATGGGTGAGAAGAAGCGTGAGACATAGGCCAAGAAGGCAACGACGACGCCCAAGGTCAATTCGTCCCGCGCCACTGCAAGCCCGCCAAACCAAAGCACGATGGCGGTCGCCAACATGCTCAGAAAGTCCACAGTAGGCAAGAAGACAAAGGAGAGGGACATGGCCTCAATGTTGGCGTCGCGGTTGGCTTGGTTGACCTCGGTAAAACGCTCCTGCGATGCGTCTTCCTGGGCAAAGGCTTGAATCACGCGCATCCCGGCGATGTCTTCTGCCAGGTTGCCAACGACAGCGGCGATGCGCGAGCGGGTCTGGCGAAAGGCGTCTTGAGCATAGCGGGCAAAGACGACAGTGGCTATGACCATGAGGGGAAGCACGGTAAAGGTCAAGAGTGCCAACTTTGGATTCATGCTCACCATGACGGCGACAATGCCTACCAGGAGCAGGGTATCACCAACCAGCGTCACCATACCTTGCGAGAGCAGTTCGTTAATCACGCCGACATCGTTGATGACGCGCGAGACGGTAACGCCGATGATGTGATTATCGTGGTAGCTGATAGGGAGACGCTGAAGGTGGTGGAATAGCTGTGACCGTAGTGTCGCCAGTACCTTTTGCCCCACCCAGGAAAGTAGATAGCTCTGGCCCGCCGAAGCGCCGTATATGCCAGCGTAGGTTGCGGCGGTCGCGAGCGCGATCCAGGTCAGGCCTTGTATGTCGCCCTGGACAATGTACTGGTCAATCGCGATGGAGATGAGATAGGGTGTTAGCAGCACGAGGCCAGTGTTGACCAGCATCAACAAGAAAGCGCCCACCATGAGCTTGCGATATGGTCGGAGATAGGCGAGCAAGCGCGTGATGACGCGACGGTCAAAGGCGCTGCCTTCTCCACGTTTGCCGCCAAAATTCTCGATCATGCCTCGCGGGCCGCCACCAAAGTTTGACCCGCCCGCTCCAATAGAAAAGCTCATGACTTCATCCTTGCTATCAGCATCTGTTCATCACGTGTCTTATCATCTACGCGTCTTATCATCACGCGTCTTATCATTACAGGGTAGGCGTTCGGTACAATACCTGTCCATTGACCTTGATTTCGGTATCCACCAAGTAGCTTTTTAGCCCTGCCGTGTTGGGTTCTAGGCCCAGGCCTGGACGCTCTGGTACATTGATTTGACCCTGTGCGTCGGGCAAGAGATGCCCGGTGGTGATGTCAAGCGCCAATTGCTTTGGCTCAACAGGGTATTCGCAGATGACATCGTTTTCGATGCCGGCAAAGGGTTGCAGTGATGCGCTCAGTGCCAAGTGCGATGTGAAGGTATGATTGACATAAGTGACGTTGTTGGTGCGCGCATAGTCTGCAACGGCTTTGGCAACGCTGATGCCACCGATGCGTCCCGCGTCGATTTGCACATAGCCGAGTCCTGCATAGTCAATCATATGTTGCGCCATGTGGAAATTATGGCTGCCCTCGCCACCGGCCATCTTAACCTCTCCTGCTTGTGCGGCAAGGGCGGCATATTCCTTGAGCGCGCCCGACACAAAGGGTTCTTCCAGCCAGGTTGCGCGGCATGACTGGAGTGCGGGGAGGCGCAGGGACGCTGCTTCCAGGTCATTCTTCCAGACTGTGCCCGCGTCAATCAGCAAAATACCGTCATCGCCCAAGCCTTCGCGCGCGGCCATAAATTGGTCTGCATCGTCCTGTACCGTGCCCAGCCCGATGGGTCCCCAGCCGAACTTTGCCGCTCGATAGCCTTTGTTACGCGCCTCGCGGCCCTTTTCCAATGTTTCTTGGGGTGTATCGCCAAAGAGCATGGAGGCGTAGGGTGTTTTGGGATGGGCGCGTTCATAGCCAAGCAGTTGGTAAACGGGTGCGCCCAGCTTTTTGCCCAGCAAGTCCCACAGCGCCATATCAATGCCCGACAGCGTATGGTCTGCCTGGAGCAGATCCATACTCTCAGCACGCACGAGATCACCGATGCGATAGATATCGCGCACATCGTTGAGTTCCTGGCCCACCACTGACATTTGCACGGGCTTGCAGGCACTATGTGACATGGGGCAAACCAGGCTGGCGATGGAGACGAGTGGAGCCGCCTCACACTCCCCCCATCCGACATAGCCTCCTGCCTCTACACGCACCAGAAGGGCATCTTGGGAACCGTCACCTATGTTTAACACCTCTGGCATGGAGAGATAGAAGAAATCAACATTCTCAATCTTCATGATGGACCTTTGCTCGGATACGATGGCGCTATGGACTCAATTGATTTGCGTGTGGGCCTGGGCTTTGCACTCTACTGGCCCCCGACTATACTACGCCCCAAAGATAAAACGAATTACGGAACCGGATCAAGAAAACGTACTAAGAAAACGTACTAAGAAAACGCAAGGAGAGAATGTAGATGCAGAGTACCCTTATGGGCCTACCTGTTGAGATGTGGGCAATGCTTTGTTTTGTGGTGGCAGGTGCCTATACCATTTACTGGCCGCGCCCGCCGCGCACAGGAGAGCGCACAGCTTGGCAGCAATTTGTGTTGCGCTGGTTCCATGCGCTGACCTGGGCTTGGATTGGCTTAGCCGCTCTTGCTATGAAATACATTGGGGTGACTGTTGCCCAAACCTTTGGCGTTCTCGGCTTCGTGACGTACTTGGTCTTTATGATCGTCTTTGTGCGCGAGAAAATGCGTTATCCTCAAGGGTAAGCCTTCTGTCATTCCGCGCCCGAGGGAGGAATCCCCTGGATGTACGGGCATGATCAAAGGGGATTCCTCCTGCGTCGGAATGACACGCTAGACTAGTGATACTGCTCTAAGCCCTCAATGGCCCGGCCTATTCGTTCTGCCACTTCCTGGGGAACGGGTGGGTTGAAGGGGCCAGAGCCATCACCGGCATCAATGTCGTCAAAGCCACTCTGCTGCATGGCTTCTACGACTGCCGAATAGTTATAGGCGCGACCATTCATAAAACGGATCTCTTCGATCTCGTCAATTTGTGCCTCGACTTGCTTGGCTGCGGCAAAGTCGCCCTGGCGTTGAGCGTTGTTGATGGCATCGCTGGCCTTGGCATAGAGCACGGCAATGCCGGACGTGTGACCTTTGGCCCCTTGTTCGGCGGCTTTGGTGCTGCGGTCGCCAATTCCCCAAATAACCATGGCATTGTCGCCTACGCCTTCAATCATCGGTTTGACATCGGCTTCGCTGGTTCCTATCTTCACGCCGATGAAGTGGGGTGAGTCGTTGAGCAAGCGTACCACCGACTCTGTATCGCGTGCTTGGCGATGGTAGTAGATGAAGCGCGCACCAAGTTCCTCGCCATAGCGCGCACCAAAATCCATAAAATGATCATAGACACCTTCGGGGCTAAAGGTTCCCGACAGGGGCATGATCAAATAGACATCGGGTGGGCGGTTGAGCTTGGATTGCTCCTCGATCAATTTGCCTGCGGTCTTGATTGGATTTGGCACAATGGCCGACATCAACACCCCTTCTTTGCCCATGACCTGTCCCGTCACGTCAAAGATGCGTGTTTGCTCCTCTGGCTCTACATGGTGAATCAAGCTTGTGCCTGCAACGGATACGACACGCGGGCGGTTGCCTTCCAGCGTATTGTTACGCATGAGATAGGCGACATTCATGGCATGGGCGTCATAATCAATTGCCCCATTGCGGAAAGGGATAATGGGGATAGCAGTTACGTTGTTCAGTGCCTCTAACAAGGCGGGTGTTTCAATGGTCATGATTTCTCCTTTTTGATTCGAGCTTGAGACGGGTGGCAAGCCGGATAAGCACACACGTATCAGTTCGATATGTTTTCTGTTTAGGTTCCTTGCAGATAGCCCAGGCGGGCTGCTTTGGCTTGCGCTTGTAGTGCCAGTTCCATGACGCGGAACACATGCGCCTGGGGTATGGCAGTCTCGGTGCGATTGCGGATGTCGTCTAGCAACTGGCGACCAAAGGGGAGTTCGACATCTTGGCAGTTGATGTAACGCGTCTCCTTTTGATTCACCAGGAATAAATGGTCGCCTCCAGGACGCCCGGCAATGTCAATATTCTTGCGTACCTCAACATACCCATCTGTACCGATAACCGTTAGCCGTGTATCGCCCCAAGTGTCCAGTCCTTCGGGCGTAAACCAATCGACGCGAATATAGCCAGTGGCGGCAGGGGTACGTAGCAAAATCTCGCCAAAATCTTCAAACTCAGGATACTGCGGGTGGTGGAAATTGGCGGCACTCGATGCGACGATCTCTACCTCGTCTGCCTGGGTGAAGTAGAGGAATTGGTCAATTTGGTGCGACGCAATATCAATGAGAATACCACCGAATTTCTCGCGTATATAGAACCAAGGTGGCCGGGTATGGAAGCGCGCCCGGTGCGGCCCCAGGCCAACCGTATTGACGACCTCACCAATCTCACCCGCGCGTACTAGCTCCGCGGCTTTGACTGTGGCGCGGTTTTCGAGCCGCTCGCCATAGTCAACGGCATAGATGCGTCCGGTTTCGGCTTGTACTTGGCGTGCTAACGCCAACTGGTCCAGGGTAGTAAAGGCCGGTTTATCGCTGAGGAAGTCCTTGCCATGCTGCATGGCGAGCACGCCAATCGTGGATCTTTCGCTTGGAACGGCAGCACTGACGATCAGGTCGATGCTCGGGTCTTCCAGAATTTCGTCCGCATCGCGCGCCAGCTTGGCCTGGGGAAAAGCTTTGCCAAATTGCTGCTGCAATTCGGGATCCTCGCCGTAGTAACTGACAAGTTCAGCACCCGCGTCCAGGAGCAGTTGGGTTTGCCCATAAATGTGGGGGTGGTCCATACCGATTACTGCAAAGCGGATAGGTTTTGCTTCGGTCACTGCCTCTCTCCTTCTTTGCGAATTCTTTCTCCACGATTGTATTCGAGCCGCCATCGATCCGTATCCTGCAGCCCGATTCCAAACTTCTCGAATGCATCATCTTGCGGCTGGTAATTTACCTGGGCGCGCGTGCTGGTGATGTCCATACGCTTAAAGCGGTTATCCGACACAGCTTGGACAATTGCGAATTGAAGATCCTCCACCTCGATACATTGAACAAAGAGATGGCTTAGATCACGCTTGGAAACAAAGGCACTTAGGTTGCGTGCAGAGGGTTTGTTCGGCGGGTTGTTGCCCGCGTTGCCCTCAAACCCACCGATACGCACGGCAATGCTCGAAAGCCCTTCTGCATGGGCAAAATAATGGGCAGTGGCTTCGCCAAAAGCTTTGCTCACTGCATACATATTCATCGGCTTCATGGGCATTTCCGGGTGCGCCTGGACATCGAGCGGATAGCCTTCAATGACCTGGATGGTGCTGGCAAAGATGACGCGGCGACAGCCTTGATCCTTGGCAGCACGAAAGATGTTGTAGACCGACTTGATGTTGTTGTCTAGCAGCGATCCATAGAAATCGGCGCTGGGGGATGGGTCACCAGCAAGATGCACGACCGTATCAATTCCTGCACAGACTTGTTGGCAAGTATCCAGGTCAGAGAGATCTGCTTCGATCACCGGGAAGTTGCCAGCCTCCCCAATCTTGCTGGCATCGCGATCCACCAAGCGCAGATCGTAACGGTCTCCAACAAACGCGCGAAACGTCGTGCCGATGCGTCCTCCCGCGCCGGTCAGCAATACTTTGCGTACCATCTTATCTCGTTTCTAGCTGTCTTAAGAATCTTGTATCTAAAATCTTGTATCTAGATTGGATTTGGCAGCAAGCGCCGGTAAAGGCGCAATGACTTCATTGTTAAGCTGTTGTCCAGCCGGTACTTCCGCGCCACGCAAAAGCAGTGCATTCGCAATTTGAGTGCTCGCACCAATACGTGCGTTCCGTTCTACATAGACATGGGGACCAATGGTGCAGCCAGGGCCGATTTCTACGCATGCTTCGATCACGACAGGTGCAACCAATTGCACGTCGTGGGGCAGTTGAGAACCGGAGTCTATCCGCTGCGGCATTTCATCCAGGTAATGCAAATTGAGTGCCAGTAGATCGGCGGCATTGGTTACTTGCTGGCGTGATTCGGTGATCACGCCGCCGACACGCCCTGTTTGTTCAATCAGTAGTTGAATTGCATCTTGTAACTCATACTCGCCCCGCGCCGATTTTTGAACCAAAGGGAGCAGATCTAAGATGGCGGGTGCAAAGACATAGAGGGGCAAGCTTGAGATGTTGGAAGGAGCCTCGGACGGTTTGGGCTTTTCCACAATGCGCCGCACAAAGGGTGGTTCCCAGACTACGACA
>CAMPHP010000077.1 GCA_946885925.1 uncultured Litorilinea sp. | reverse complement strand
TTCCGCAGCAGCGCCCAGCAGCACACCCAAAAGCCCATCCGGACAGTCAGTCCCATTCACCATTACAGTAGAACATCAGGGTGTTGGTGGTGGTTGGCAGGTGCATGAAATCTTGCAAGATGTAACCTTAAAAGAGGTTGCCAACAACGGCACCAAGAAAGTCGCACTCGCTTATAAGAACAACAAAGCATCCAGGATTATTGATATCTTGGTTCCTGATGGGGAAACGGCCATTGACCGCATCACCCCACGCAGCCAAGAACAATCCCTCAACATCCAAAAGCGGTTGATTACCCCAGCGGAATATTCCGACTTCCAGGGTGATGTTCTCGAACGCTCTGGTGTGGAAGGGTTGGCGCAACTCGATGATGTGACCATGTTGGTTGTACCCGACCTGATGACGACCATGCCAGGACAGACGCTAGACCTGGAAATGGTAAAGGCCGTACAGACCATGATGATCAACCACTGTGAGGCAATGGGCGATCGTATGGCAATCCTCGATTCCCCACCCGACATGAATCCTCAGGAGATCAAGACATGGCGTATGGAGACGGCTGCGTTCGACTCCAGCTATGGCGTGCTCTACTATCCCTGGATTGAGATCATGGACCCGGTGACGAACCGTCCCCTTCATGTCCCCCCCAGTGGTCACATGGCTGGCGTGTGGGCGCGCAATGACAACACGCGCGGCGTCCACAAGGCTCCTGCCAACGAAATCGTACGTGGCGTAACTAATCTCTCTTATACCGTGACCAAGGGTGAGCAGGATACGTTGAATCCAATCGGCGTCAACTGCATCCGCGCCTTCCCTGGCATGGGCTATCGAATTTGGGGTGCACGCACCTTGAGCAGCGATCCCTCGTGGCGCTATATCAACGTGCGACGGCTTTTCAACTACATCGAGAAGTCGCTGCAATTAGGCACGATGTGGACAGTCTTCGAGCCAAATGATCAACGGCTCTGGAACCGCATCCGCCGTGATGTTTCCAGCTTCCTGATGGGCGTCTATTCGCAAGGCGCGCTCTTTGGCGCTACCCCATCGCAAGCCTTCTATGTGAAATGCGACGAGGAACTCAATCCTGCCCACCAACGCGACCTCGGTCAGCTCGTGGTTGAGATTGGTATTTCACCCGTCAAGCCTGCTGAGTTCGTGATCTTCCGTATCAGCCAGTGGTCGGCGGAAGCCGCTTAACCGCGCTGACTTGGTTGGCGTGATCAGCAGTGGCTAGTTCCTAGTAACACAGTAAAAGTGTTTGTATCTTACAATTGTCTGTTTGTTAGATGACCTGGTTTCAGAAAGGGGTAAGAAATGGCTCGTTTAGTTGATCCGTTGATTGGCTTTCAGTTTGCCCTGGAGGCTAACGGGATGGAAGGCTACTTCACCGAGATCAGTGGTATTGGTTCAGAGAATGCAGTGGTAACGCACAAGGTTGTGACTCCGGAAGGTAAGGAAGTCACCTTGCAGATTCCCGGTCGTATCGAGTGGGGTGAAGTTACACTCAAGCGCGGACTCACCACCAACCTGCAATTCTGGGAGTGGCGTGAAATGGTCATCACCGGTAAGGTGGCGGAAGCTCGCCAGCCTGTGACCATCACCATGTTTGATCGTGAATACACCAGTGTCGTCGGTTGGAACCTGATCAATGCATGGCCCTCCAAGATCTCTGGGCCAACCATTGCTGCGGACAGCAACGACTTCACGGTTGAAGAGTTGACGCTAGTCCATGAAGGTCTCTTCCAACGAGATATGGCGGACAGCATTCCGGCACAGGAAGATCCAGGTTAATAGAGTGGGTGGCAGGGAGCAGCTTGTCCGCTTCCTGCCCCTTCCTAACATTCGCTTTGTTCTTCATTCGTTTAATCACTGGTGTCACCATTCGGGTTTGATCTACTTGTTAGAAGCAACTGGTAAGAAGCTACTGTAATGTTGGGGCAAATGTAATTCTAGCGGAGAGACTCACATGGCCCGTGATGTAGATCCATTAATTGGATTCCAGTTTGCCTTAGAACTGAATGAGATGACGGGGTACTTTACGGAAGTAATCGGCATTGTTTCTGACAATGCGGTGGCAACGCATAAAGTGGTGAATCCTTCGGGTAAGGAAGTCGTCCTGCAAGTGCCTGGGCGCTGTGATGGTGGCGAACTTACCTTTAAGCGTGGACTCACAACAAACCTGGAGTTTTGGGAATGGCGTGAAGAAGTCATCACCGGGAATGTTGCCACAGCGCGTGTGGATGGCAGCATTATCATGTTCAACCGTGAGTATCAAGAAGTGCGGCGTTGGAGCTTTATCAACGCTTGGCCTTCCAAGATATCTGGGCCTACGATGGCAGCGGACAGCAACGATCTCACGATTGAGGAGTTGACCATCGTCCATGAGGGGCTTTATCTCGATGCTGAAGGGATTGGTCAGCCTACGCGTGAACCACCCTTTTAGGCTAGATAAAGCGACAAACAGATTTGGTTAGCTAGTTTTTCTTGTGGGTAGATGAATTAGAGCTATGAGCGCACGTTCCGTAGATCCTGTACTCTCCTATCAATTTGCGGTTGAAGTAACCGAAGATCCATTTGGCATCTTGGGCTTCAAGATCCCGATTACAGGCTACTTTAATGAAATCAGTGGGATCGATGTGGAATGGGAGACTGCCGAATATAAGTCTACCAATATGTTGGGACTTCCGCATAGCAATTTTGTGCCTATGCGCCCGGTCTATCACCCCATCACGCTGCGTCGTGGCATTACCAGTGGTGAGGGCTTTTGGCTCTGGCATCAATTAATCGCACTGGGGGCCAAGCCGCTGTTGCGTCCCTATGTGATGATTACCATGTTTGATCGCAGCTATGAGCCAATCGTTCAATGGAGCGTAGAACGCTGCTGGCCTTCTAAGATTTCTGGCCCGCAGATTCGTGCGGACAGCAGCGATCTTGCCATTGAAGAGTTGACCCTCACACATGGCGGCATTCATCGTATGTACCTTAACCCGCTTTTTATCGGGATTGATGTTGCGCTTCAGATGCTTTTGCCCTAGGGTGGTTTCTGATCTACAGAATGTATGGCGCGCCGTTCTTGAGATGAATTTGTTATCCAATGGTTACTTTTTATATTAGGCTTTATATAGGTTTTGTATAGGATTTACACAGGATTTACATAGACTGCAATGAGTTTACAGACGCAATTTGAATTTACTCTGCCGCGCGGTTATGTGGATGCAGAAGGTCATGTTCACAAGCGTGGTGTAATGCGATTGGCAACTGCTATGGATGAGATTGCCCCATTGCGCGATGTACGTGTCAGCGCCAACCAGGCATATCTCACCATTATCTTGCTGGCTCGTGTTGTTGTGAAGCTTGGTACGCTTACACAAATCAATACAGGTGTCATTGAGAACTTGTTTGCGGCAGACATGGCCTATTTACAAGCCTTCTACCGCCAGATCAATGAAGAGGGTATGACGGTCATCAAACGTCGTTGCCCTGCTTGCCAGCAGGAGATTGAGATTGATTTAGCTGACTTGGGGGGAGCCTAGGCTACCCCTTGGATCGCCTGCACGAGGAGGTAGCCTACATTGCATACCATTTCCACTGGTCGCCCGATACGATTCTCAACATGGAGCATCGTGACAGGGAACGGTGGGTGGGTGAGATTGCCAAGATCAACCGCAGGCTCAATGAAGGCACACAGTAGCCCATGGGGGTACGTGCGGTATGCATTGTGTGCGTTACTGATGACAGAATTACTAAATAGTAAATTTACATAAGAGAAATAGATATTAAATCTACATGACAAAGTACCTGGGATCGAACACGACCAACTGGCATGAGTCACCACGGCAACTAGACACCGATGGCTATGTACAAGGATTAACATCCGCACAAATCCAGGTATTGGCTCAAAAGGTCTATGATTTGCTGCTTGAAGAGATGCGCATCGAACGGGAGCGCCACGGAGCTAACGGCTTTGGTCGAGGTCGTTAAGCATTCGTTCTATGGTGATGCATGTATCGGGTTTTGTGGGCGAATTGTTGAAGGAGCAGAAGGTTGCTAGGCGATCTAAATAAAGTTGTTGAGACGATTTTTGGCCCATTAGATCCTGCCCCTGAGTATAAGTTCTATATTGAGATCGATGGTTTGGTTGAGGGGAGTTTTGCTGAATGTTCAGGCATTCGGGCTGAACGCGAGATCTTGCCGGTTAAAGAAGGTGGGGTCAATACCTACGTCCATAAGTTGCCCGGACGTATTAGCTATGGAGACATCACCCTACGCAAGGGGGTCATGTTTACCATCGAATTTTGGGACTGGTTTGCAGAGGGTATGGCAGATGGCGTTGTGAAACGTCGTGACCTCACCATTATCCAATATTCATCCTATTTCAATATGCCCGCACGCTGGTACAACGTGCGTAAGGCTTATCCTGTTTCGTGGGAAGCCTCGGCGTTGCGCGCAGATAGCAATCAACTGGCAATGGAATCTTTGACTCTGACCTTTGAGACAATTGAGGCTGAAGATTGGTCGTTGATTGATTTTGCTGCCAAGTTTGCGCTCTAGGCAAAAAGCTAAAGAACTTGTAATGAGTGACGATTTTCGAGACGATTTGGGCTCATCTGATCAAGAGCAGAGCAATCAACCAACACCTGCGCCGTTGGGGGTGCTACAACGCACTGCCAATGCGATTTCACCCTGGGTACGACGATGGTGGATGGGCGGTGCGTCCACTGCCCGCGTCCCTGGGCAGTTTCCACTCGCTTCGCGTGTCCAGCGGTCGGTTGAATTTGCCGCGCATCCAGGCGGTGGCGGTGAGTTGATTGATCGCTTTAGCAGTGACATTGTCCAGCGCCACGCGACCGCAGACCAAATTAGTCGTCGCTACCGGATAGAAACGCGCCAACCCACTTCCCCCGCGCCCTCTCAACTGCCTCTGCCTGGTGTGATAGGGGCAAGTCGTGTGCAGCGTAGCCCTGCTGAGATGTCATTGGAACAATTAGCCCACTCTTTTCAAACGGCACCCTCTGTGGCTGGCATGGATGACCAATCCATCGTGCAGCGAGCTTTTGACCCTGCTTTGGGCAGTGATACGCCCCAGCCTTCAAATTTGGCAGAGCTACAAGATGCTGCTCGACAGGCAGCCCAAATGCGCGCTGCATCAGTGGAAGGTGGGGCTAAGACCGTCCAGCGCACCTCCGAGAGCGGGACTCCCTCGATCGCGGCGATGATTGGAGAACGGATTCGTCAAGCTCGTGAACGGCAAGCGGCGCAAGGAATGACATCAGGCACACCGCCCAGCGCCGTTCCAGGGATAACACCAGGCGCGCCATCAACACCCCCAATCCAGCGCTCGCCTGCTGCGCCCATGTCTACCGCAGCAGGGAGTGGTCTACCCGACACAGGCAATCGTATTGCCGCAGCGATTGAGGCGCGCATTCGCCAAGCGCGCGAACGTTTGGCGGCTGGCAATGCACCAGGTCGTAGTGCGGAGAACAGTGCGGAAGATTCCGCAACGTCAGTCTCGCCAGCATCCGCTACACCATCAAATGTGCAATCATCTAGTATACAATTCCCTCAATCGCCTTCCCCTCAATCGCCTATAGTGCAGCGTGCTACGCAGCCAAGCCCACCGCCTGTGATCCCGATCCAGGGACTGCCTGCAACTACCACGCCGGATGAAATTCGACGCGCAACTCAAGTACCTGGGACTGAAGATTCTCAACCGGCAGATTTTAGTGTAGCCGCGGCGATCCGTGAACGATTGCAAGCGAACCGTGGCAAAATTTCGTCGCTAGTCACAGGGCAGCCTTCACAAGCGGCCTCAACATCACCCACTGCAACATCACCCACTGCAACATCACCTGCCGTGCAGCGAGTGAGCGATCCTGAATCGCCCAATTATAGCAAGGTAGAGGTGCTTCGTGAGCGCATAGCCGCGGCACGCTCTGGAAATGCACCGAAACCTGAGCCTTCGCCGAACCCTGGCGATGCCAACTATAGTCGTGCCGAGGAGATTCGACGCCGCCTAGAAGCTAAGCGCGTACAGCGTTCCCCCGCTGATGTTCCTGCTCCCGCGCCCAATGCGGATCCTCTGGCGCAGCCAGATCCAGCACCTCCGGTGCAACCTAGCCCCGCGCCGCTCGATCCATCACAGAGCATTGCGAAGCAAATTGGCGAACGCATCCAGGCGGCGCGTGAACGGCAGACTTCAGGTACTGTTTCTCCCACTCCTGCTTCACCAGCGCAAGTTCCCACACCAATTCAGGGTGGTACTGCTGATGCGATTCGTGCGCGCATTGAGGCGGCGCGTGCTGCTTCGGCCGCGGCCAAACCGGGTACGTCTCCTGGCGAGACCGTGCAACGAACACCCGAGACGCGCCCGCCCATTATACGCGATATGCGACCTCAACCATCTGCGCCCACCAGTAGCGGTGGACGTCCAGCAGAGCCACCGCAAGCTAAGCGCATGCGTGCATTATCGCGGTCGCAAATTTTAACGCCAGAGCGCAAGACGGGTAATTTTTTGGCTGGTGAGGAGCCAAAAGGCAGGGATAGTACTACCACTGCACCGACGGCTGTCCAGCGCGCCCTGGATGTTTCGCCTACTCGTGTGGCGTCCAGTGAGACACCTATCCAGCAGATGTCTGTGGATCAGCCCGCCCTTCTCGAACCACATTCTGGAGAACAGAGTGGCGAACAGCGTATGGCAGATGGACCTGCTGATGGAGTTGTCGCGACTTCTGTACAGCGTACTCCGGCGGATGACATTGAGGCAATGTCATCTACCCCGGCAGTCATGCCCTCTGAGCCGATTGTACAACGGTCGGTAGAAACATCTGCGCCCGCGGTGACACCTACGCCCACAGCACCACGTGCGCCTGATTCTGACACACCCAGCGAGCCACCTGTGCAACAGCCTGTGGAAACATCAACGGCTGATGTGATACCAACGCCTGTTGTGACGGCTGTACCGGCATCACCAGTGCAGCGCGCACCTGACGAACCTGCTGCTGCAACGCCTATGCCGCACTCTGCTGCGCCTGTTAAGCCGCCTGTGCAACAGCCTAACGAAATAATCCCGCCTGCATCGCCTGTCGTGCAGCGCGCACAAATGGATAGCGCATCTGATGAGCCAACCACACAACGGATGGCGTCGATCAACCCTGCGATAACACCGTCGTCACCTGTGGCGCAGCGTACTACTATGGCTGCTGATCCTGCTGCTGAGGTGCCTGTGCCGTCTAAACGCGTGTCTACACCACCTGCTGAGTCACCTGTGCAACGATCAGCAGAGACATTGACTCCGGCAGTGACACCTGCACCCCCTACAGCACAGTCGACAGTTGAAGATATTGATGCTGCTGGCACAGAGATAACAGCCGAGATACCAGTGCTGCGGACGGTGGAGGCAACGATTCCCGCGGAAACTCCTTCACCCACGCAACCTACTGTGCAGCGCATACCCGTGGATGGTGGCGCTGTGGATTCCATGACGGATTCCGTGACGGATTCTGCTACCATCACTGAGCTGCCAATCCAGCGGGTGGTGGAGGCGACACCACTTGTGGAAACCCCTGCGCCCGCGCAGCCTGTTGTGCAACGTACACAGTCGGATGATGGCGATGTGCCTGATTCTATTACTGCTATCGAGCCACCTGTGCAACAGGCAGTAGAAGCGACAACACCCGCGGAGATTCCTACACCTGCCGCACAACCTACTGTGCAGCGCACACCTATAGATTCGATAGATTCGGACGATGTAACAGATCCTGACGATGCAACGGGAACACCTGTCGCGTCTATACCGTCCGAATTGCCTGTGCAAAGGTCAGTCAAATCAACGACACTCCCTGAGCTGCCTGCATCACTTACCGTGCAGCCTACGCTTGGGGATACCACAGCTATGACACCAACGTCTGGTTCTGCTCCACCTGTTGAGCCACCTGTGCAACGTGCGGTGGAAACAACGACCTCAGGGGAGGCAACCACACCGGCATCGCCAACGGTACAACGCGCTCTCGAAGATACCAGTTCCCCGGCTCCCGCACCTGAGTCTGCTCTACCTGTCGAGCCAATCGCGCAAAGGTCTGTGGAGAGAACAACGCCCGCTGTGACAACGGCATCCCCATCCAGCGCGCAGCGTACGCCTACTGATACTGCTCCAAAGGCTTCCCCGCCTGGTTCTGCCACACCCATTGAGCCATCTGTACAACCTTCGTCTGTACAACGAGTGGTAGAAACCAGCCCTGCATTGACTCCTGTACAGCGAACGCCCGCGGAAGTAGACAATGCGGCTACCGCGCCACTGCCAGTTGTGCCTGTTGAGCCATCTGCGCAACGCTCTGTGGAGACAATCACCCCTACGCCTGAAGCTGCTCCGGCAGCAAGCACGCCTGTTGAGCCATTGGTGCAGCGAACGGTGAATACTACCGTGCCTGCGGAGACTCCAGCATCAGCATCGCCATCTGTGCAACGCACGTCTGTGCAGGCTGATCACGCTGATCCTGCTCCAGCAGCAAGCACGCCGGTTGCGCCGCCTAAGCCACGAGCAGTAGAAACATCTATTCCTGTTGCGACACCTGTAGAAGCTGATAGTGAGACGCCTGCTCCAGCAATAAGCACACCTGTTAAGCCATCTGTGCAACGAACTGCGGATACATCATCAGTAGTGACACCAGCACCCCCTACCGTGCAACGGTCGCCTGTCGATGTTGATCATGCGGCTTCTACACCGTCACCTGCGATGCCAACCGAGCCGCCTGTGCAACAGGATATGGAAGCGCCTGCAGCAGAAACGTCTGCGTCACAGCCCGCGCAACGGGGGGTGGAAACCACGACACCTGCGGTGAGACCTGATTCACCTACCGTACAACGTACGCCGGTGCAACCATCTGTGCAGCAGTCTCCAGATGTGCCCGTCACAGAAATACTCACTACTAAAACAGCTACCATCGAAACACCTCCTGCCACATCGCAAACTGTGCAGCGTACACCTAGGGAGAAGGCTGATGCGGCTGCTCCGCCTGCATCCGGCGGGTCTGTGTCTACTGAGTCTGTCTCAAGCGTGCCTGTTGAGCCACCTGTCCAGCGGCTAGCAACGAGCGATCCTGTGACATCTACGCCTGCGCCCCATACGCCCATATCACAGACAGTACAGCGCACACCAGTAGAAGATGTGGCAGACGCTGCTTTCCCTGCACTCGTTATGCCCGTTGATGCGCCTATGCAGCGGTCGGTGGAGGCTGCGCCATCAATCCCGACCACGGCATCCCTACAGGCAACAGAGCACAAGCCAACAGAGCACAAGCCAACAGAGCATAAGCCAACGGGTGATAGGGAAGGTTCTGCACCAAACTGGAGCCAGCCAGCAG
>CAMPHP010000076.1 GCA_946885925.1 uncultured Litorilinea sp. | reverse complement strand
GCCAACCAGCGTAATAAGTGCCACAATCAGGACACTCCACAAATAGCGTCGGTCCAGCTTAAATGGCGCACGTTGCCGAAACAGGGTGTCTGCTGCTTCCTCAAGTGCCACTTGTGGCGTGTTGCGAATGGCAGTGGTACTAATGATATAGACATCAATATCTTTGGCGCGGCGAATGATTTGGTCGGCCAACGACCCGCGAAACCATTCACGCCAACGCGGGCGCAATGGCTTACCCGCCACAATTCGATTGATATTATGACGGCTGGCGTATGTGACAATACCCTCGACAATCGAAGTGGCTGACGTAGTAATTGCTTTAGCGCCCAACCTTTCGGCAAGGCTTAGCGTGCCAGCAACCCGGTCACGGTCTTGCTCGGAGAGTGAAGCATGCCCTGGTGTGGCCACATAGACCGCATGCCATTCTGCATCCAAGCGTGTGGCTAGCCGGAAGGTGGCACGCACGAGTCGCTCACTGAGCGGGCTGGGGCTGACACAAACTAGAACCCGTTCATTCGCAGGCCAGGGGCCGATAATCGCCTCGGTCTGCATGTAGCTGCGCATGTGCATATCCACCCGCTCTGCTGCTCGCCGCAACGCTAATTCACGCAGCGCATTCAGATTACCTGGGCGAAAGAACTTACGCGCGCCGGGCGCAGCCGAATCGGGAACATGCACCTTGCCTTCCTCAAGCCGGCGCAGCAGTTCATCTGTTGGTAAATCAACTAATTCAATATCATCCGCTGTCTCCAAGATGTAGTCAGGAACTGTCTCCTCCACCTCTGTTCCCGTAATCTGTTTCACAACATCATGGAGACTTTCGAGATTCTGGATATTGAGGGTTGTATAGACATCGATCTCTGCATCTAGCAGTTCCTCGACATCCTGATAACGCTTGGGGTGTCGCGAGCCAGGCGGATTGTTGTGAGCAAGTTCATCGACCAAGACAAGCGTAGGACGCCGCGCCAACACTGCATCGAGATCCATCTCTGTGTAAGAGCCGCCTTGTGCCTCTGTATCTTGAATCTCTACACCCTGAGCCTCTACACCTTGAGCCTCTAGTGGGCGAACGGGAATCAATTCAAGCCCATATGCCAATAGGTCAGTTTCAGCCCGTCCGTGGGTCTCCACAGTAGCAATGGCGACATCAACGCCTTTGCTCTGCTGTTGCCGCGCAGCGTCTAACATGGCATAGGTCTTGCCGACCCCTGCCACGTAGCCCAGAAAAATCCTCAACTTGCCGCGCCTGCGCTTTGGCTCTTGCGCTTGCATCCCTGCCCGCGGCGGCTCCGACTCCGCACGCATAGACTCATTCATCAGCACAAAACTTCCTACTCATCCCACCTGAACAACCTACGACCACATCTAGTCTATGCGTACACATTACCACAAAAGTCCTGAGTATGGTTGACGTTAGTTTTGATGATCTGTCGCTATTTCACGGTAGAGATCTCAATCAGTCTGTCATTCCGCGCCCGAGGGCGCGCCCCACGGGCTCCCGCCGTTGGACGCGGGAGGAATCCCCTTCTACCCGCGCCGCCTAGGGCGCGAAATTTCCGTGTATATTGAAATTATGTAAGGTAACAAGTTAAGTCGATAAGCACCCTGTCACCCCGCAGGGGTCTCTTTGGGCAGCGATGGCAGAGAGACCCCTGCGGGGTGACAAGGCAAAGTGTACTCGTTGGGAACGAGTGGGGCTGATCTGCACCACCAACCCTCTTTCAAGACCTAACGACTTGTGGAAACAGGCACGCCCTGTGCCTCTGTTTCT
The DNA here is from genome assembly GCA_946885925.1 of uncultured Litorilinea sp. Next base: position 7,603 of record CAMPHP010000076.1, on the reverse strand, counting down.
CCATTAGAGACAGGCGAGGAAGGGGTCGCCGGGATAGCTGTTGATGCATGCTCCACAAGGATGGGCGGTGTAGTTTCACCTTTTTTGATTAGGTACGGTACATCAATTACAACAATGTCCTCTTCGCCACGCAAACGGAAACGCAGGAAGTTTGCCGTTTGGTTATGCAGCAACTGTCCCCCCAAGGAAGTAGGCACGAATTCGGGAATGACCACTGTGATCAGTTGGTGGGGAAACTCCACGCGATTCACCTGATGAATATACTCCACCAAGGGTTCCAATACATCTCTGTACTCATAGTCAATCAGCACAAGTTGCACACCAGCCGTCAAATCAGGGAAGCGATTCCAACGGCGCGTAATTCGTTCGCGCTGTGCGGGCGAGGTAATAATGCTGACTGCCCGCACATCTGTCGAAAGCCGTTTGGCATAGGTAAGCGCGCGCAATGTACCCCGGTGCACATCAGCGATGGGGACAATGACCACATCCGCCACTTCAAGCAGATCATGTGGATCAAGTGTACGCGTGCGTAACGCCTCAGCGACACAACTGTAATGATCGTTGATGGCGCGCAGCATCCAGACAATCGCGGGAATCGCAAGCACAATAATCCAAGCTCCCTCTACAAACTTGGTCGCGATCAAGACGAGCAGAACAATGCCTGTTGTCAGAGCACCCACACTATTAACCGCCCGCTTCCACCACCAGCCAGACTCATAGTGGATCGTTGTAGCGCCTGTATGAACCTCTCTGCCCGGCGGCACTTTGCTTACCTTGCCCATGAGCACCACCATCCCCGCTTGCGATAGCGTAAAGCTCATCATCACGCCCAGCGCATAGAGGGGAAGCATGGCGATCTCATCAGCCCGGAAAAGTACAACCAGGAGCGAGGACAAAATGGCAAGAACGAGGATGCCTGAACTATAGACCAGGCGATCCCCACGATTCTGCATCCAGCGAGGTAAAAAGCCATCATGGGCCAGAAATGAACTTAAGCGCGGAAAGTCTTGATAGCCGGTGTTTGCGGCCAAGATCAAGATCATCATGGTAAAGAATTGTACCCAGTAATAGAGAAAACCACCTCCCGACACAATCCGCGTCATCTGCGAGAGCAAGCTGTCATCATGGCTGGGAACAATCGCAAGGTGGGTCGCAAGGAACGAAATGCCCAAAAAGAGAGACATGGCGAGCACACCCATCCAAACCATTGTTTTGGCAGCATTGACTGGCTCTGGTGGCTTGAATGCCTGGACACCATTGCTAATTGCCTCAATGCCCGTCAGCGCCGTACAGCCCGCGGCAAAGGCGCGCAACAGAATCCAGAGATAAGCAAATCCGGTGAAAGTATAGAGTGGTTCAAGATGGGGTGCTTCACGCACGAGTGGGGCGAAGCCAAACCACCCAAAGTACCGTACTAAGCCAATCGCAATTACAACCAACACCCCACCGACAAATGCATAGGTTGGCAGCGCAAACACAGTCCCACTTTCACGCACCCCACGCAGATTTACCCAGGTAAGAATGATAATGGCAATGAGAGCCAGCGCGACCCGATAGTCAAATAATTCGGGAAATGCAGAGGTTAGCGCGCGAATGCCAGCAGAAACCGAGACGGAAACAGTGAGAATATAGTCGGTGAGCAAAGCGGCTGCGGCAAACAGCGAAGGCATCTTGCCCAGGTTATCTTTGGCAACCGTATAGGCTCCACCCCCTTGTGGATAGTGCAGGATGGTTTGAATATAGCTAAAGACAACCAGTAGCACTAACAGAGCAATGCCAATGGCGATGGGCATAGAGAGCGCAAGTGCGCCACTGCCCAACAGAATCAGCACACCCATAATCGCCTCAGTTGCATAGGCATTGCTACTGATTGGGTCTGAGGCAAAGACAGCAAGCGCGCGTACCTTATCAAGCCTTTCATGGATCTCCGCTTTGGTGGGAAATGGTTGACCAATGAGCGTGCGCTTGATACTACTGTAATTCATGACAAACCTTCCCATACTCCATCGAGCCATAGCATGTGGATACTATCTGAATATAGCGAGCTTTGGATGCTTGCGATTCAAGCATTCGCGTGCTACACCATAGGATAGGTTCTCATGAATTGAATCAAGTGGGGGTCAAAGAAGGAAGTGAGAGAGTCAAGAAAAGGTCAACCAATTCGTTGCTCTAACCTTCATTTGCAATCAACGGATCACAAGGGGATAATGATTGTGGAAAACAGAGGCAGCTTTTACGCTATCTCTGCTTTATCGTTGCTCTCCTTCTGGAATGGCACACGGACATCCCTTGCGCGGGTACGAGTCAACGGCCTTTCCACTTTCTCCATTGGGTGCACATACCATGAACTTTACCTGGCTATTTATCATCGTACAATTGATCTTTCTAGAGGGGCTTCTCTCCATTGACAACGCGGCTGTGTTGGGGGCAATGGTGGCAGTGTTACCTTCAGACCAGCCGATCCCGTGGCCTTCCTGGCTGAAAGGCTTGGGGAACCGGCTAAATCCATTGCTGGGAGGACAACGGGATGCAGCCCTGAAGGTAGGTCTGCTGGGTGCTTATTTAGGGCGAGGGTTGATGCTGGTCATTGCCCATCAGATTATCCGCTATCCCTGGCTCCAATTTGTCGGTGGTGCCTACCTGGTTTATTTAGGCATTGAGCATCTCGCTGCACCTACTGAGCATACGGGTGCAGATCGCTCTGCCGTTTCAGCGCAACTGGTGCCTGGTTTCTGGCAGGTAGTTTTCATGGTAGAGCTAGCAGATCTTGCCTTTAGCCTGGACAATGTGGTAGCTGCCGTTGCTCTTGCGGATCACATCGTGGTGGTGATGGTTGGCGTCGCACTAGGCATCTTGGCGCTTCGCTGGGCAGCCACTTTCTTCTCGAGGATGGTGGAGCGGGAACCAATTCTCCAGCACGCAGCCTATCTCCTCGTGCTGGTCATCGGGCTGCGCTTCTGTCTAGAACAGCTGTTAAGCTGGGAAATTGCGCCAACCACGCAGTTTTTTGGTTCGCTTTCCATCCTTGGACTGGCGCTGCTCTATGCACATTGGACTCCCTTGCAGCCGCTGCGCCCCGTCGTACACCGTGGACGGCATACGATTTACCAAGGGCTGGTTTTGATAAAAGAAATAGCAACATTCCGGCCCTTCTTGCATACGGAGACAGGGAGTGATAAGGAAAAGGGTTAAGTCTACAGAGCAAACACCGTCGAGAAAGCCCTTCAATAGAGTTGGACTTCCTCGACGGTTTGCACGAAATCTATTGGTTGGCCATTATCTCCTGTTTTCTTGAGGCCGTTCGCCAAGTTCGACTTGAACATCCATCGTCTGACCGTCACGGACAATCGTCAGCGTTACAGTATCCCCAACCTGCGTATTACGCTCTAGGTAAACGCTCAGTTCCTGTAACCTTGGCGTCGGGGTTCCGTTGATGGCAGTGATGATGTCACCCCCAATGGGAATTTGAAACCTGCCGACGGTAATTGTGCGGTCGCCGCCTTGTATGCCGGCCTGTGCCGCGGGGCTGGAATCTACCACGTCAACAACCAACACGCCCTCCTCGACTGGAACCTGCATACCGGCCTCGGTTAGTATTTCTACCAACGCGGGCGAAAGATCTACTGTCTGCACACCAAGCCAAGGATGGGCATAGTACCCTTGCTCAATCAATTGAGTCACTACTCTCTGTACCGTATCCACAGGCACAGCAAAACCGATGCCAGAAAAGGCACCACTGGGGCTGACAATCTGAGAGTTGACACCAATCACCCGCCCTTCCAGGTTGAGCAGTGGGCCACCTGAATTACCAGGGTTAATGGCTGCGTCGGTCTGAATGGCGTCACCCACAAAGCGACCATCGGGGCTTTCAATGATGCGTCCCAACGAGCTAATCACACCCATGGTCATCGTGCCTTCCAGGCCAAAAGGATTACCGATTGCAATCACAAAATCACCCACACGCCATCCGCCTGGCTCTTCAAGCGGAAGTTGGGGCGGCATATTATCACTTTCAATACGGATCACCGCCAAGTCAGTTGAAGGGTCCGACCCAACGAGTTCGGCTGGCAAATTCGTCCCGTCGGCCAAGGTCACCATCAGTTCTTCAGCGTTCTCAATCACATGAAAATTGGTAACGATATGACCATCGCCATCATAGAGAAAACCGGAGCCAGTCCCCTCCACGGGTGCCACCTGCATCCCATAGTCGACATAGCTGCGGTTCGTGATGTTGACGACAGAGCCTCGCGTGCTTTCGTAAATGTAAACGATCTGCCCCTCTAAGGCAGCCGCAGCCTCCTGTGCCTCTGGCGGCGGTGGCTCAGGCGTCGGCGCTGGCGTCCTTGGGGCAGGCGTCGGCGTTGCCGGCGCTTCTTGGATAGACGGTATGTCAGGGAACTGCTCACTACACCCAGCCAGCAGCCCAGCTAGGAGTGCACCCATAAGCAAAATCCAGACCCGGGATGTGTTCACGGCTTTATTTCCTTTCCGATATCTATACTTGCCAATACCCACTGATATCAGCACTCATATGAGCGAGGTAACGATAAAATTCGCACGCGCCAAAGGCCCAGCATCTCAACAAGGGCGACTTAGGGCAACCTCAGGGAAAGGTAGACTTTGCTCTGAGTGTCGTTCTGTGAGTTCGCTAAATACGTGAGTTAACGATAGACATAAAACAAAGATACTCTGCAAAGGAGTGAGAGGCCATATAGCTAGGTACAAACGTCATGTATAGCTGTACATACAGAGATATGTGGCTCAAGTTGTATTTGCATCCACGTGTCTATGTTATCCGCTGTCCCCGGCCTGTCGGCTGTGTCGCGGCAAATGTGGTATAGTTGATGCCAAAGTACAGCCAATTGATTCTGACAGCTAGCTAGTGACACTAGCCATTTATATATAAGAGCAGCTATGGAAATTCCTCTCTTTCAAGCCGATACCCCGTTACGTTTTGAGCGCATCGTCCTTTATCCTTATCCGGATTTGAAGCGTATTTGGGCACGCATTTGGCTGCCCGCGGTCGAGGATCAATCTCCCAATGTGGAGGTCATTGTGATGAATCCTGACGGCAGCGAAAATTGTAGTGTCTACATGATGGCGCGCACCGAGCAGCGCATCGAGACCACCTTGCACATGCGCGACGCCATCCCCGGCACGATCTACCGCGTCCACGCCATTCTAAGCGTGGGAATGGGTGATGATGCCGAGGTGTTAGACCAACGGGAGTTTGATCTCATCCTCGAATTTCGCAACCCAGAAAAGCGCGAGCCAGGTTTTGGCGTTGGGGTAGATTGGAGCGAACTAGGCCAGGGAGCGCCCTAATCTTGGCTCATTGTCCCATTTGCGGCCCACTGGGTGGCGAAGAGTATGACCCGCGCCTCTTGGACTTTGGGCGTGAGGTGCAACCTGCGGTCGTGCGTGTCATCCAGGCGCGTCATGCTGGATGGAATCCTTCCCAGGGCATCTGCCCCTCCTGTCTCCTGCGCTTTGTGGCCGAGTTACAAGATGAGCGCAGTCCCGTTTCGCTCCAGCCTGCCACCACGCCACCGGGTAGCTTTCCCTATTATCACGCTGCCGAGGAGACAGTTTTGCCGCAGGCCATTCGCCTGCCCGTTCACGACGGCATGGATGGCACAGGTGTAACCGTTGCCTTCCTCGATAGCGGCTATTATCCCCATCCGGATCTGACTGCGCTGCGCGAATGGCCCGAAGCGCCCGAGTGGAGCCAATTAGACCCGGCCCAATTACGTGAGTTTATCAGCGCGCAGCCGCTACGTATTGCCCACTATGTGGACTTGACCGACAACCAGCAGCTAGAAGGATTAGATGCTGGCACGTTATGGGATGGGGGCGGCGATTCGTGGCACGGGCAGATGACCAGCGTCATTGCCCTGGGCAATGGCTTGTTAAGCGGCGGTCTCTACCGCGGCTATGCGCCAGGAGCGAGTGGTCTGCTCATCAAGATCGGACGGGGTGGCGGGCGCATTCCCGAAGAAGATATCTCGCGCGGGCTGAAGTGGCTGTTAGAGGATGACCGCTGGGAGCGTTATGGTGTGCGTGTCCTCAATGTGAGTGTGGGTGGCGATTTTGAGGAACCGTGGCATGTCAACGCGGCCTGTCTTGCCGCCGAGGAGTTAAGTCGCCAAGGTCTCTTCATTGTCGCGGCAGCGGGCAATCGCGGGCACGATCGATTGGTAGCTCCAGCGCAATCCCCATCTGTGCTAACTGTGGGTGGCATAGATGATTTCAACCGGCGCTGGTCGCCCATCGAACTTGATGAGATCGCGCGCCTAGACCTCTATCATCACAACTGGTATCATCACAACTGGCATGCTCACAACGGGGCCGAGGTGAGCATGGATCATACGATGATCCACAAGCCTGAAGTACTGGCATTGGCGCGCTGGCTGCCCTCGCCCATTTTGCCCCCCAATCCACTCTTGGGGGAGATGGTTGCCATCGAGGAGTTGCGCCAGCGGCTGCTCACGATGGAGGAGAGTCCAGAACCGTCCAGAAGCGGGCTGCGCTCACTCTTGTCCCGCCTGCCCACGGCACGCAAACGCCATGCTGCTGCCAAACACACACCCGTGCGCCGCGCCGAGTTGTCGCAGATGCTACGCCAGCGCATGAACGAACACAAGTGGATCCATCCCTATTACCAGCATGTAGATGGTTCTAGCATCGCCGCGGCTCAGGTCTCTGCCGTAGCAGCGCAGATGATCCAGGCCAACCCGACGCTAACCCCTGCCCAGGTCAAGGCATTGATCCTGGAGACTGCGCTGCCCCTGCCCCACCATCCCGCCGAGCGTACAGGCGCGGGAGTGATCCAGCCAACGCGTGCTGTGGCCGCGGCGATGCGCGTGGAAGGAGGGCCACTGGTGGGACTCCCCATCAGCGGCACGCAGCCAGAAGTTTGGAGTGCTGCACCCGCGCTGGGCAGTGGCACAACTTATGCCTATGTGGGCTTATGGGCTCCTCAAGCCCGCGCCGTGAGCGTGGTAGGTGACTTTAACAACTGGCAGCCTGGCGCATGGCCGTTGAACTGCATGCGTGAAGGCTGGTGGCATGCAACCCTGGCCCTGCCGCCTGGTCGTCATGGCTACCGCTTCTGGGTAGAATGGAGTGATCCAGCGGTTACAACCTGGTTACCCGACCCCGAAAATCCAGCACGCATCGAAAGCGGCTATACAAGCGACCACAGTTTGCTCATTATGCCAGCCTAAAGTATTGGGCATCTACGTGATCCAGCAAGTCGAATCAAACGCCCAAAAAATCGAGCCGAGAGGCAAGGTAGAGAGAACGAGAAAGCGTTGGCTGCTGCCTGGGTTGATCCTGGTGGCAACCATCGCTGTGATGGCGTCATTGGCAGCAATCGCTATCCCCACGCGCGGCCCGTTCCGCTGGGATGAAGCGACCCATGCGCTCAAGGGATTGGTGATCGCCCACGACCTACGTCACGGGGATCTCCTCAGTTTTGCCTACAACTCCTATCGCCAGGTGCTCTATCCCCCCCTGCACTCCTGGTTTCTGGCGTTGGCCTTTCTTGCTTTTGGTCCCAGTGCCACCGTGGTCTCCTGGGTAAGCCTGCTCTTTTTTGGGG